>CAYMSG010000170.1:0-7629 GCA_964392955.1 uncultured Chitinophagaceae bacterium
AAAACAAATCAGAAAACAAGATGGAGCAAACAAAAGAAAAGAAAAAAGAATGTAAGCGATCCTGTTTGTTTTCGTAGTTCAGCACAAGTCCCACTCTCAACAGAGCGGGACTTTTTGTTTGCAGTTTCTTTTCGTTGAATAAACAAGGAAAGCTGTTTCACAATTGTTGAACAAATAGTAAAAAAGTTTGTAATATTATCTAAGTTAACCAAAACACAATGTATGGGATGCCGGCCAACCAAACGGATTCACCTTTGCCTGATCGTCTTAATTTTTCTTTTCCAGATCGCCTGCAGCAATGCGTCAGATACAAATACAGCAGCATCGGCTACCGATCCATTAACAATACAATCCTCTTTTCCTAACGAAATGTAAAAACTAATACCAGCCACACTACAGTTATGTAATCAAACTTCATTCTACATCTGCTAAAAAAAATGTATGAAACAAATGATCTTTCTTCTGAGCATTGCTGCTGTTGTTCTGCAATCATCTTCCTGCCACAGCAGTAAACCGTCAACCGCTGCAGGTAATCCAGCAACAACTGAATCAACAGCTGTTGTAACAGATACAAAAACAAGTGGCGGCAGCGAACTGCTGTTTATGTATCGCTGGTATCTTGCTGAAGTAAACCAGCAACAGGTACGGAGTGAAAATAACCGCACTGCACATTTATTATTTACACCGGGACAGGTTAGCACGGTTGCAGGTTTTACCGGTTGCAACCGTTTAAGCGGCACATTTGAATTGTCGGGATCAAATTCAATTAAGTTTTCACCTTTAGCAGTTACAAAAATGGCTTGCCTGAATGATGATAAAACAGAAGCTCTGTTTCTTCCAGCCCTTTCTGCTACCAATAAATGGAAAATCGAAAACAATTCACTGTTCTTTTACAGTGATGAAAAAGTAGTTGCAAAGTTTACAGCAGTTGAAGCAGCCATTGCGAACCTCGAAGGAAACTGGGAACTCAATTATATTTCAGGAGCACGCATTGCATTTGAAGGTTTGTACCCGGAGAAAAAACCAACGATCCGTTTTGAGCTTGGTCTTTCCATGATCAGTGGTAACACGAGTTGCAATGGATTCAGCAGTAAATATACAATCAACGGAAATGCTATAAAATTTGCTCCCGGTCTTTCCACTATGATGGCTTGTCCTGGTAATGGAGAAAAAACGTTTACAGAAATGTTGCAGAAAGTAAACCGGTATGCATTGTCTGATGGCAACACGCTCAATTTTTTAATTGATGATGTAGCCGTGATGCGTTTTGTCAAAAAATAAATTTTCATCTTCACCTCATCAACCAAAACCAACTTCGTATGCAGTACAAACTGTTTGTAATTTTTGTGACTTTTATTTTCATCAATCAATCATCAGCACAATTAGCTCCCGGTTTTGACAAGGAAGAATATATCGAGTTAATGAAAATGTCGGCACGTACTTCTGCCGCTGAGAATTACTACAGCAAAATTGCTGAGCCGCAACGTTTCAAAATGTTGTATCAATCACCTGTTATAGGTTTGGATAACTTGTGGGATCTGTGGAGCGACGGTAAAGGCATTGCAACTATCAGCATACGAGGTACAACGACCAACAGCACCAGTTGGCTAGCAAATTTTTATGCAGCGATGGTTCCTGCAAAAGGTCAGTTACGACTTGGCGAAAACGATGTATTTGAATACGAGCTGGCAAGTAATCCCAAAGCTGCCGTGCATGTAGGATGGTTGGTGAGCACCGCTTTTTTAACCAGAGATATGATGCCGAAGATTGACTCAACCTATAAAGCAGGTACAAAAAATATCATCATTGTTGGGCACAGCCAGGGAGGTGCGATAGCTTATTTGGTAACATCGTACCTGTACAATTTGCAGAAAACCGGAAAGATCCCGGCTGATATTCGTTTCAAAACTTATTGCAGTGCCGGTCCAAAACCAGGAAATCTTTATTATGCGTACGAATATGAGTCTGTTACACAAAATGGTTGGGCGTATAATGTAGTAAACGCAGTGGACTGGGTTCCCGAAGTGCCGATCTCTATCCAAACTTTAAACGATTTCAGTACATCCAATCCATTTATGCATGCAAAAGGCATCATTAAAAAGCAAAAATTTCCGGCCAGTCTTGCATTGAAGTATATGTACAATCAATTAAGTAAACCGCCGAATAAAGCCCAGAAGCGTTATCAAAAATACCTTGGTACCATGACGTCGAAAACTGTACAGAAAACGTTGCCAGGCTTTGAACCTCCCGCCTATTTCAGCAGCAATCACTATGTACGTACAGGCAATATGATTGTACTGGTGCCCGATGAAGAATATTTTAAACTCTATCCCGACAGTCAGTCGGCAGAGAATATGTTTCCGCATCATCTGCATCCACAATACATGTACCTGGCAGAAAAATTAAAATAACAATAAACCCCGGCCTTTGAGCCGGGGTTTATTGTAAAATCATGATACATTGTGTGCTGATACTGCAATACTGAACATCCTTACTTTTTTATATTCTTCAGTACATCCGTTGTTTTACGTTTTACAGTAGATGATTTATTAAAGTTGTAGCTGAGTGCAACACGATAGTTTCTTGTTTGTGTGCGGTTATAACTTTCCAGGTTGAAATTCGGTCCGTATGTAAATACCCTGTTTTGCTGTTGCACAAACGGATCGGTTGCGTTTACCGTAAGGATCACTTTCTTTTTAAAAAATTTTCGTTGTACTCCCAAATTCATTGAAACGTTACTGCGTACGGTTCCCTGTGGGTTGGCAAAACGATTGAAAGAGAATGCCCCGGTAAAAGTCCACAAATCAGTTGGATTGTAGTTGGTGCTGAAGTTGGACGTGAATGAACCACCGTCACGAAACTTCCGCACTTCTTTATCGAAGCTGCCGTACTTATTATAGGTGTAGCTTGCACTGAAATTGGTTCTTAATTTCCGGCTGATGGTTATACCAGCCCATGTGCTGGTTTCATATTCCTGCCGGTTGCTGACATTATCCCAGCTTACAATTGTTTTGCCATCGCTTTGTAAAGTGCGGATCTGGCTGAATACATCTTCCACCAGATTATATCCTACGCTGATGTTCGCAAAGTATTTACTCTTTGTTTTACCTGCAACAAAATCGAATGTGTGTGATTGCGATGGAAGCAGATCAGGATTGCCAAAACGCAGGTTGTATGGATCGCCATAATCAATGGCGGGATTTAATTCGCCAATACCCGGCCGGCGGATCGTACGTCGGTAAGCAAATGTCAGATTTGTTCCATTCTTCCAGCTACGGTTCAGATTTGCAAACGGAAGAATATTGAAGTAACGGTTGTATTCGGTTTTATCATCCCTGAATAATTCAAACAAAAAACTTGTTTGCTCTACTGCAGAACCGGCGGTAACAGAAAAGCCCGGCATAAAAATATGCTTCATCGACAGCCTTGCACTGAGTATATCCTGATGAAACTTAAAATGATTACTCAGCAAATCTGCTTTCTGAAAAATGTTTTCCGGCTTTTTCATGAACTCCGTATTTAACAGCACATGACTGTTGCTTCGGAAATAAGCTGTACCAGTTGAAATACTTGTTTTTTTATTTGATAATGTACGGCTGTAGATTAAGTTGATGCTATAGCCATTTGATTTTGTTTTGTTTGATTGACGTTGTGTACTGTCAATTCCGTTGGGTGTATCATCCGGATTCAGAAACTCCTGGAAAAAATTGCGTACGTTTTGGCTCCAGCCGAAATTCACAGCAGAAATGATCCGCAGTTGTTCTCCCGGTCGGTTACCTTTACGTGTATAACTCAGGTTGATGGATGGATTGTTTGAACTTGCTGTTGTGGCAACAGTTCGTTCACTCAATCTGGAAATTTCATCGAAGCGATTGATGTTGGTGTAGCGGTTAAACCCGCTGTTGTTGTTGTTACTTTGGTTGTACTGTGCAACAAAGTTGAAACTGTTTCGCTTGTCAAGTTCGTAATCAACATTCAACCTGAAATTCGGACGTATGCTTTTATTAAACGAACGGTTGATGATATTGAGTTGATTGCTGGAATCTTTGTAAATATTGGTTCGGTTACTGTACCCATCCGATTGAAATTCGTTGTATCCCACCCCTGCATTCAAATTGATTGCAAAGCCCTGCTTCCGGTAATTGAAATTGGTGCTGATGCCGGTTTGTCCTCTTGAACCAGCGTAAATATTGACACGGGCACCCATACCCACTCTTCCCTTTTTTGTAACGATATTGATAACGCCACCCTGTTCATTGGCATATTGCGGAGGAGGATTGGTGAGCACTTCAATTTTTTCGATCATGCTGCCGGGCATACTTTCCAGCAGGTCCTGCAACTGTTGTGCATTTAATTCTACCGGTTTATCATCAATCAGGATGCGGGGTTCTTTTCCACGCACAGCTATTTTCCCATCAGCATCTGTTGTTACCAGTGGTGTTTGTTTCAGCAGTTCAGTCGCATTGCTGCCATTGCTTAGTGCACTTTCGCCTACGTTGAATGTGATGTTGCCATCTTTTGATTCAATCAACGGCTTCTCAACAAAAATTACTACTTCGGCCAGCTCAACCGATTGATTGCTGAGTGGAATATCGTTGAGGTTGAAATCGGCCCGGTCGGTTCGCAGGTGAATGCTGTCGATGGTAAGTGTCCGAAAACCAACCGCACTGATCTGTAAGCGATAATATCCCAGCTCGAGGCTACTGAACGAAAAGCCGCCGTTCTTATCCGTTAAAAAAACAGATTGTTTCGTGGAATCCTTGTAGGGAATAATGGCCACGGTTGCGCCCATAATGGCTTTTTGGCTGCTGGTATCAATGACAGCACCTACAATTACCCCGTCTTTTTTGAGTTGCTGAGCGAATGCTGTTGAAATCGAAAACAACAAAAAAAGGAAGGAAAAGACAACGGAGCTGGAACGCAAGGGTTAAAAGTTTGGGTTAAAGATAAATTTTGAAGTTAGACGCTGGTAATCTATTCCATCAGCGGTCTCAATCGCTGTCAATCTGTCACGAAATAGAATTGTTTTACTAACTTTGCCTGCTCAATTTGCAAAAGCTATGATGGATTTGATGACTGAAAACAAAGTGCACGACGAAAATCGCCAGGGCGAGGCTTATGCTCCTTTCGAAAACGACCCGAATCAATACAAGAAGAAGTTTTATATCGAAAGCTATGGCTGCCAGATGAACTTCAGCGACAGTGAGATTGTGGCCAGCATCCTGAACGGTGCCGGTTATGGTGCCACACGTAATACGGAAGAAGCTGATCTGGTGCTGCTCAATACCTGTTCCATCCGGGAAAAAGCGGAACAAACCATCCGCAAACGGTTAACAGAATTCAGAAAAGCAAAACAACGGCGCCCGGGGTTATTGATCGGTGTGTTGGGCTGCATGGCTGAACGGTTGAAATCGAATTTGCTGGAAGAGGAAAAGCTGGTGGACATGGTGGTAGGCCCCGATGCGTACCGTACATTGCCGGGTTTGATTGAAGAAGCAGAAGGCGGACAAAAAGCGGTGAATGTATTACTGAGCCGTGATGAAACCTATGCTGACATTTCACCGGTTCGCTTAGAAAGCAACGGTGTGAGTGCGTTCATTTCCATAATGCGGGGCTGCAACAATATGTGCAGTTTCTGCGTGGTGCCGTTTACACGTGGCCGTGAGCGTAGCCGTGATGCCGGTTCAATTGTTGCCGAAGCAAGAGATTTGTTTGAACGTGGTTTCCGTGAGGTAACCTTACTCGGTCAAAATGTAGACAGCTATTATTTTGTGGATGAAAAGAGTAATGAAACCGTTTCATTCGCCATGCTGATGGAACGTGTGGCATTGGTGTCGCCGTTGTTGCGTGTTCGCTTCTCTACTTCGCATCCGAAAGACATCACCGATGAGGTGTTGTACACCATGGCGAAGTACGAGAACATTTGCAAGTACATTCACCTGCCGGTGCAAAGTGGTAATACACGCATTTTGCAGCTGATGAACCGTACATACACAAGAGAATGGTATATGAAAAAGGTTGACCGCATAAAAGAAATTATTCCCGATTGCGGTATCAGTTCCGATATCATTGCCGGGTTTTGTACTGAAACAGAAGAAGAACATCAGGATACATTAAGCATCATGGAGTACAGTCAGTACGATTACAGTTATATGTTCTTTTACAGCGAACGCCCGGGTACATTGGCTGCACGGCGTTACAAAGATGATATTCCGGAAGAAGTAAAGAAAAGACGGTTGCAGGAAATTGTAGACAAGCAGTATTATTTATCGCTTTACAGTAATCAACGTGATGTTGGACAAACCTACAAAGTGCTGATTGAAGGCGAAAGCAAAAAAGATGAAAACAGCTGGATGGGCCGCAATTCACAAAACAAAGTGATTGTGTTCCCCAAAGAAAATTACAAATTACAGAAAGGCGATTACGTGCAGGTAAAAGTGAATGATTGTACAAAAGGCACATTGCTGGGTACCATTACAAATCAATAACAACAATGGATTTACAAAGTATAAAAAACAGGTTTGGAATTATTGGCAATTCCCCTGCCCTCAATCATGCATTGAATGTGGCGGTGCAGGTGTCGGGAACGGATTTAACGGTGTTGATTAATGGAGAAAGTGGTGTTGGTAAAGAAGTGTTTTCGCAGATCATTCATTCCCTGTCAACCCGCAAACACAATCCGTTCATTGCGGTAAACTGTGGTGCTATCCCGGAGGGAACGATCGATTCCGAATTATTCGGCCATGAAAAAGGATCGTTCACCGGTGCTGTTGATGCAAGGAAAGGTTATTTCGAAACGGTGAATGGTGGCACTATTTTCTTAGATGAAATTGGTGAAATGCCATTGGGAACGCAGGCTCGTTTGCTGCGTGTGTTAGAGGCGGGCGAGTTTATCCGTGTAGGTTCTTCCAAAGTACAAAAAACAGACGTTCGGGTGATTGCAGCTACCAACAAAGAGTTGTTTGAGTACACACAAAAAAATAAGTTCCGGGAAGATCTGTATTACCGTTTAAATACAGTTCCCATCCGTGTGCCTTCGTTGCGTGATCGCAAAGAAGATATTCCTTTGTTGTTCAGGAAATTTTCGGTTGATTTTGCTGAACGTTATAAAACAACTCCCGTTCAACTGGAAGAGGATGCGAAAAATCTGTTAATCAGTTATCCATTCCCCGGTAATGTGCGGGAATTGAAGAATATTGCAGAACAGATTTCGGTTCTTTCCACCAATAAAATTGTTACAGCAAAAGAGTTGTCGCCTTTTTTACCGGAACGCAGCTTCAACCGTTTGCCGGTGCTGGCACATCAACCTGCGGCAGCGGGCAGCGGTTCAGAGTTTGCGAATGAACGTGAAATTCTGTACAAGCTCTTTTTTGATATGAAACGTGATGTGACGGAGTTGAAGAAAATGTTTCTTGAAGTATTGCAACATGGCGGATCGCAGGTACAGATGCCCGGCAATTTTTTTAATGATACCATGCTTGCTGAAACAAAACCAATGGAAATGAGCCAGCCGGTACTCAGTTCTCCTGCTTCAACACAGCCGGTGATACTGGGAGGCAATGGTGATATACATGAACATGTGGAAGTGGAAGAAAGTCTCAACATCATGGACAAAGAAAAAGAACTCAT
>CAYMSG010000171.1:0-7602 GCA_964392955.1 uncultured Chitinophagaceae bacterium
AATAAAACCACTAAAGAATGGCAAACCGAAACTGTTAACAAAAATGCGATCGAACAAACCTGCGCCACTGATGCTCCACTGAATCACCGCTTTTTGAACAAGACCCGTTATAGCACAACCAATCAGGAAGGCAATGGTACCACCTGTCCAGGTTGGTTTATACCGACGGAAATAATACACCATCACAATGGCAGGAATAGTAAGCAGGTTCAATAAGTGAACACCAATACTCAAACCCATCATAAAAAATGTAAGTACAATCCAGCGCTCCGCTCTTGTACGTTTTACATCATCTTCACCGGCTCTTGCATCTTCGTGTTCCCATTTCAGGATCATCCAGAATACAATGGCTGTAAAGAACGATGACAGTGCATACACTTCCCCTTCCACTGCACTGTACCAGAATGAATCGCTGAATGTATATGCCAATGCACCGATCACACCAGCTGCCATTACTGTAAATAATTGATTGCCCTGCAACTCTTCATTATCCTTTTGTACCAATCTGCGGCCAAAATGAGTAATGGTCCAGAACAGGAACATGATGGTGAAACCGCTCGACAAAGCGGAGAGAAGGTTCACACCAATCGCAGCATCACCAGGGGTAAACAAGGTGAACAGGCGACCGAGCATAATAAACAATGGTGCGCCCGGCGGATGCGGAATACCTAGCTTGTATGCACAGGAAATAAATTCACCTGTATCCCACAAACTGCCTGTAGGTTCCATGGTTAACACGTACACAGCGCAGGCCACAAGACCAATGATCCAGCCTGTAATGTTGTTGAGCTTTTGAAAATTCATATGAAGCGTTGGTTTTGTAATACCCGGTTAAAGCGGGTGGAGGCAAAAATAAGGAGATGAGGGTATAAACGAGTATTTAACAATTGTTTTAACAGGATAATTTGATGGGCTGCTTTTATTCAAAATACACCCTCACCGTTTGATAAAACAACCGGCTTTGTGTGTACTGACTTGTACTTTTTTCCGAAAAGCCTTGCAGCCCAAACAGACCAGCTGCATTTCCTTTGTTGATAGCGATCTCCAGGTAACCGGCTGAATTGAAGAGTGCCAGTTTTTCGCCTTCGGGTACATCGGCATAGGTTTCACTTACACGATCAATCACTTCATCCCGTTTAAACACAATTTTGAAACGACGGCCTTTCCGTTGTGCTTCAAATTCTTCGTGTGTAATATTCACGATCACATTTTCAAAATGATCGATCGAAATAATTTGCCCTTCCAGGTACTGACTGTTGCTCAACGGCCGCAACGGGTTCCGTACCTGAATGGATACCGATGCATCACCCAACTGTTTCAACGGAGTACCATCTGCTGCTGCTTTAATGGCACGGCCAAACACTTCGGCACAGGCCAATGTATTACGGGCAATGGATTTGTCCAGTGGCAATGCCACCACTTCATCCGGTGTTTCCTCGAGGATCATGGTGATGAGTCCGTTATCGGCCATGCAGAAATACTGATCGTTGTGCCGCACCATCAACATGTGCTCGGGTTTGTATTGAAACAAATTCACCAATATAATATGGAATGTACCCGGTGGAAATTGTTTGGTTGCATTACGGATGATGTAAGCCGCCTGCGGATCATTATTGGGCGAAAGCTGATGGGTGATATCGATCAATTGAAACGATGGATCCTGCCGTAACAAAACAGCTTTTACTGCCCCTGCCAGGTAGTCTTGCCCGCCAATGTCAGATGTAAGGGTTAGTAACGCCATTCAGAAATAAACAATTAAAAAGGAAAGATAAAAAATAATCAACAGGAAGCTGAACGAAAGTACATGCAGCAAGAACAGCAATAAACTACTTAATGAGTTTCCCTTCCTTAAAGAAAAATTTATGAATGTATTTGTCGGCAATGCCCGGCAAAAATTTACTCATCCATACAGTTGCCTTACCGGTAAAGGTTAACACGATGGAACGTTTTCGTTTATGAATGGCGGTTAGAATATGTCTGGCACATTCTTCCGGGCTCATCAGTTTCGATTCATCCATGGGTGTTTCACCAATGGGTTTGCCTTCTGCATTCAACGCTACCGAACGGATATTGGTAGCAATAAAGCCCGGCGATACCCATAATACATTAACATTTTTATCAAACATTTCAACACGCAAGGCTTCCAGCCAACCCTGCATGGCAAATTTAGAAGCAGAATATGCACTGCGGCCGGGAATACCCCTGTTTCCTACAATGGAAGAGATACCGGCGATGCTTCCTTTCCGTTCAACGATATAAGGCAATGCAGCCTTGGTAGTATAAACAGTTCCCCAGAAATTAACATCCATCAAACGCTTGAATGCATTTACATCTGCCTCAGCAATCAATGCACGCATTGATAAACCGGCATTGTTGATCAGAATATCAATACCGCCAAATGCTGCTACTGTTGATTTAATAAAGGCCTTGCAATCTTCTTCACTACTTACATCTGCAACAAAGGTGTGTAAAGCTGCACCGGCAAATTGTTGCTGCAATGCATACAGTTTATCATGATTACGGCCACAGGTTGCTACCTTGGCACCGCTTTGTAATAATTGTTCCACCAATGCCTTTCCTATTCCATCACTGCCGCCTGTAATTGCCACTACTTTGTTTGTAAACTCCATTCATTGATTGATTAGAAAACAAAAATACGTCAGCCATATTCAATGCGCCGAAATCGTTTTTATAAAAAAGAAAACATTTTTTGATAAAAGTTGGGAGCGAAATGTAATTACCCTATTTTTGCACTCCCAAAAAACAAATAAATTTTTGGAACGATTCCGTAGCTCAGTTGGTAGAGCACGACACTTTTAATGTTGGGGTCCTGGGTTCGAGTCCCAGCGGGATCACAGAAAAACTAAAGCCTCCTTTCGGAGGCTTTTCTGTTTTACAATCTATCATTTAGCTATGTTCGTCGCTTTCATCACTCACAAATTTCTCTTTCATCTTCTCCAGCAGTTTTGTTTCAATCATCTTGGTGGCCAGGTGTATCATGTTACGATATGCCTTTGGTGTGGAAATACCATGACCAACAATTACCGGCTTATCAACACCTAAAATAGGCGTACCACCATAGGTTTCGAAATTAAACCGCTTGAAATAATCGTCTTCATCCAGGTTGCGTGACTTTGAAATATCAAAGATCGATTCGCCCAGTTTTAGAATTACGTTACCAGTGAATCCATCACACACCATCACATCTGCTTTGCCGGTCAGTATTTCACGGCCTTCGATGTTTCCAATAAAATTGATGAGCTTGTTTTCTTTCAGCAACCTGTAAGCTGCCTGGGCCAGCAGGTTTCCTTTTCCTTCTTCTTCCCCAATATTGATCAAACCAACAGTTGGGTTTTCGATCTCCAGTATGTTTTGCGCATAGATGCTGCCAAGTATGGCATTCTGCAACAGGTTCTCGGGTTTGCAATCGGCTTGTAAACCTACATCCAGGATCAAACCATAACCGCCTTGTACTTTGGGTATCACTGTTGAAATCGTTGGGCGCAGTACACCTTCAATGGCTTTGATGGTATAAAACACACCCACCATCATGGCACCCGTATTACCGGCACTTACAAATGCATCTACCGTGCCTTTGGCCAGCAAATCAAATCCAATGTTCATCGATGAACCCGGCTTATCACGCAGGGCACGTGTAGGAGGTTCATGCATATCAATTACCTCTGTGGCATGCACAAACGAAACGAACGAAGGAACGGAGGGGAAATGTTCACGCAACACCTGCTCGCTCCCGATCAACACCAGTTCAACACCGGGAACAGCATCGGCTAAAAACAAATCTACGCCCAACAGCGCTTGCTGAGGGGCGTAGTCGCCACCCATCATGTCAATACCTATGACCATGCAGGTAAGTTAGTTATAAAAGCTTACGCTTTAGCAGGAGCTTTCTCAGCTACTAATTTTCCTTTGTAGTACAATTTACCTTCACTCACATGTGCACGGTGACGTGGATGTGTTTCGCCGGTAGTGCTGTCTTTTGTTAAAGAAACCGTTACGGCGGTGTAGTGAGTACGACGCTTTGCACTGCGTTGCTGCGAATGTCTGCGCTTTGGATTTGGCATATCTTTAAATTTTACTCGTTTCTGAATTTATCCAATCCTTTCCAGATGGATGTGTTGTTACTATCGTTTGGTTGCGGGTTGAGTTGAGCAAGACGAGCCAGCACTTCCTGGTTGCAATGCGGTCCGCCCATTTCACTTTCCCTGCACATTTTTTGCATGGGGATGCTGAGTATGATGAACTCATAAATCCAGTTCTTCACGTGCAAATGACTTTCGGTACGGGAGATGTAATATACATCAGGGCTCTCCTCTTCTTCATTCATCTTCTCCGGCTCATCGGTCATTTTCACCAGCATCTCGAATTCGTCCCACAGTTCTAAAGGAAGGTCGTTTCCGCAACGGTCGCATGAAACGCCAACCGTGCCACCTATCTCAAACTTCAGCATCATAAAACCGGTATTCTTTTCCAGCTCCAGCTTTACGTTTGCCTTACAGTTTTGAAAGTCCTGTTTTCCGAATTCCTCAAAGAACCTGCTGTCAATTTCATACTGGAACTCATGAACCCCGGGCTTCAATCCCACAAAAGCTATTTCATATTCCCGGCGAGTTCCCATATCACCCTATTTTAAAGAGTTTGCAAAGGTAGCCGAAATTCAAGTATCGGCCAAACGAAAAAGCGGGTTTATTTTTAGAAGCAGAAGCGTCCGGTTCCCTGTACCGGCAGCGGTTTCCCGCCCTTTGTTCCTGCTCCGCTGTAAAAACTCGATCAACCCATTGCAAAGCTACACCTTCTGCTGATTTTCAACGCAAAGCAAAGCCTTCGGGGCATCCACGGCGGTCGGGGCTATCTTGAACAAGAAGGCAATGGGCAACAGGCCATTGGCAAAAAGCCAGAACCCAAAATCTCAATTACTAATTCCCGACTCCCATCGCTCTTGGATATTGTCCATTGACGATTGCCTGTTGAATATTGCTTATTGCCTATTCAACTTTGCCCGTTCCTCCCTTAATTTTGAAACCCGATGACCTACGGTAAACTCATACGTATTTCACTTGTAAGCGCCCTGTCTATCCTTGCCCTGTTTATCTTTTTTATTTCCGGCAACCACGATTGGATCGAAAAAAATTATGCAACAGCTTTTTATCCAAAACTCGCCGCCTTTTTACGGATCGTATTTGGTTGGATCCCTTTTAGCCTGGGCGATGTGCTTTATTCAATTGTTGGTATCAGCATCCTTTGGCAACTGGGCAAGTTTGTGGTGCGTTTGTTTCATAAAACCGATAGCTGGAAGAAAAAACTGACGCCCCTCTTTACGGCAGGTATTATTCTGTTGTTTGTATATGTATACTTTTATCTTTTCTGGGGACTGAATTATTACCGCAATGGAATTGAACACCAGCTCGGTCTGGAAAACGGCAAGTTTGAAAAACAACAGCTCATTGAACTCAACCAATACCTGCTGCAGAAAATGAACAGCAGCAAAGAAATTTGTTTGCAGCAAAAGGATACGTTGATGAGCAGAGAACGCATGTTTCAATCGGCACGGGAAGGCTATAAAAACGTTGAAACATTATTTCCGTTTATCCGTTACCGTCATGCATCCATGAAAGCTTCAATGTTCGGTATTATTGGAAATTACGTAGGCTTCCAGGGATACTACAATCCATTTACCGGCGAAGGACAGGTGAATACAGCCATTCCCAATTTTCTGCAACCGTATGTTACCTGTCATGAAATGGCACACCAGGTGGGTTATGCCAGCGAGAGTGAAGCCAACTTTGTAGGGTTTATGGCCGCCACCAATTCATCCGATACCTTGCTGCAATACTCTTCGTACTTCGATATGTTTTTGTACGCATGGAACAATCTGAAGAGAGTTGATTCAACGGCCGCCAATGAATTGGGAAAACAAATTCATCCCGGTGTAAAACGAGATATGAAAATGTATGCTGCATTTATCAAAGCCCACCGCTCGTTTTTGAGTGATTGGACCGATGCATTGTACGATTACTATCTCAAACAAAACCGCCAGCGAAAAGGCATTGACAGTTACGGCGAAGTAACGGGTTGGCTGATTGCGTACAGGAAGAAGTATGAAACCCTCTAAATCTCCCTAAAGAGAGACTTGCAACCGAGGAACTATGTGTATAAAAACTTCAGATTTTAATAAAGCAGCTTGCGCAGTCTTTGATAATCACCTGACTGACCAAATTCTTCCGTTTTACCATTCGCACCAGTGATGACATGTTGCGAACACTCAAAGCAAATTTTTGCTATACCAACAATTTGGCCTTTTCTTCGGAAAATTAAAATATCCCGATAAGCAGGTATACAGAGAGTTCCAAATACCTCTTTATGTTTTCTCTCGCAAAAAATTGTGTTGATGTTTTCAAACTTTAGACGGTTGATATTTTTCTTTACAAACCCGATTTTTTCCAAATTCAAAACTACAGGAGTGTCCGACAGCGTTGTTGGTCTTCGCTGGATAAGGACATCATTCAAACGAAGCTCCTCTAATGACAAACTATCTCTTATCACCAACTTTCTTTCATCCTCAATCGTAGTAGTAATTGAGTAATGCTCAAGTTCATCAAATTCAAAATACGGCGTACAATCGCTTTTTTTACTTGGATTGCAAGCTGCAAAAACAATAAATTGAACGAAAAAAAACAGCTTAACCAACTTCATGATAAGTTTATAAACGGTAACCTACTGAATAAATTACCCGTAGCTAAAACAAGCAGGTTGTAAAACTCCCCCCATTGGGGATTTAGGGAGCCGTGTGTTTTAAAACTTATTCTTCCACATCATACTCTCCACCGGTTTGTTGTGTTGCCCGCTATACTTTGCATTTGCCTTTTGGTTGTACTTCACTTCAATTTCTCCATCAACCGGGAAATAAATAAGCTGACCAATGGGCATGCCTTTGTACACTTTTACCGGTTGTTTGACTGATATTTCTAAAGTCCAGTTACCGCAAAAACCAACATCCCCTTTTCCGGCTGTTGCATGGATATCAATTCCCAGGCGCCCGGTGGATGATTTTCCTTCGAGAAATGGAACATGGGCATGTGTTTCGGTGTATTCCAAGGTAACACCTAAATAAAAAATATGCGGATACAATACAAACCCTTCATCAGGAATTTCAATGTATTCAATTTCATTGTGCTTTTTGGCATCGATCATATGATCCTTGTAAATCGCCAATGTACTTCCCAAATGCACATCGTAGCTGTTGCTGCCCAAACATTCACGGTTGTAGGGTTCCACTTTGATGGTTCCTTTATCGATCTCTTCTAAAATGCGTTTATCACTTAAAATCATTGTTCCGGTTTTATAGTTGAGCATTTTCCGGTTGGTGAGGACACCAACCGTGGCGTGGTTGATTTCTTTAGCTTTGTACGAAAGTATAACTCTAAAATCTGCAACCTGCCTTTCAGCAGGCAAGTATAAACTCTTAAATCTTAATTTGCCACTCGTTTATCAACATACTATCAACAGCAATACAAAAGCAGGGCTTTGGCATATTGCTGAACCCGAAGATTTTTTTTTGGAAAAGGTTCCATTAAAACGGGATGT
>CAYMSG010000172.1:0-7601 GCA_964392955.1 uncultured Chitinophagaceae bacterium
AAATTGTTTCTGTGATAATACCTGTCGGCAAATGAAAGTACCTGCAAAGGAAATTGGATTTTTGGGATTCATTTTTTTAGCTGTTAGTTCAGGTTACAATCGAAATAACACATAAACATAACACATTCAGAATAAATTTCAGAGCATTACAGTATTTTCCCGTAAAAAATGTGTGTTTCTACTTACGGTAATGTAAAGACGAAATAAAGGGATTTATACACCCAAAAGAATTGGATTTGCTTTGCAGAAATTACCAGATATGCAATTGAACTACTTGTTCAAACTGTATTAGTTACAGGAAATTTTACGGCATGCATTTATCAACAGCATCTAACCAAACCGGATTACTTACGTGTAATAAGGACTGATCATCAAAAACACAATCACGCCGGTTACAGCTACATAGAACCACAAAGGCCACGTAATACGTGCAAGCTTTTTATGTTTGTGAAACTCGGCCGTTAATCCACGATAAGCTGTGAATAAAATAAACGGAAGTATTAATCCGGCAAGTACAATATGTGTAATAAGAATAAAATAGTAGACAACTTTTATTAAGCCGCTTCCACCATAGGTTGTTTCGCCTGTAAACAAATGATGACAGATATAAGAAACCAGGAATAATACAGAAAAGCCGATTGCCCATAGCATCAGCCTTTTGTGTGTGCGGTATCGCTTATCTCTCGCAGCATACAATCCACCTAACAGCAATAATGCTACAAACGTATTGATGAGCGCATTCAGGCGGGCAAAAATATGTTTGTCAAAACCAAGATTCACTTTCACTTCAATACGGCTCAGAAACGCAACTGCTACAAATACAATAATACTCACTGCAAAAATGAGGATGTATGCAAGCTTATCATTCTTTTGAATAGAAGGAGGTAATGCTTTTCCACGTCTGTGTCCACTACTGCTGTTCGACATAATTGATCGATCTTGGGTTTCTTTATTTACGAAACAGGTTTCTTTTCTTCTTTTTATCTTTTTCTAAAAACAACAGGCCAATATCCCTTGCCATTTTTGCCATGGCCAGCGTATCGGTACCATCGTACCAGCCACGTATCACCCGTTCTTTATCGAGGAGGTAGAATTTGTTGGTATGCAGGAAAGCAGTATCCACTTCACCGCCATCGATCGTTGCTGCTTTAAATTCATTATACGCCAAATCATAAATAGCTTGTTTTTCACCGGTTAAGAACCACCAGTTGCTGTGACGCACTTTGTATTTATCGGCATACCGCTTCAGCGCTTCCACTGTATCTCTTGCCGGATCAACTGTTAATGAAATAAAATGCACCAGCGAATCCGTTTTCAGGAACGCATCCTGCATCTTCTTCATATTACGAGTCATTGTGGGACATGGATTGGGACAACGTGTAAAAAAATAATCAACCACCAATATTTTTCCTTTCAGTGAATCGACGCTCACCTGTTTTCCCAGTTGATTGGTAAACGTAAAGTTCGCCACCTTATGCCAGATCGTATCTTTCACCAGCTTCCCCTTCACCGTTTTTTCTGTTACTGAATCGTAAAAGTAACGACGGGGCATGTTGATGGCATCTTCACTTGCGTACTTTACAATCATGTAAGCAGTTACCGGTATGCCCACTGCCAGCAATAAACCAAAAATTCCTTTTTTACTCATATACACTTTTTCCTGCTCTGCTTAAAAAAATCGCCCCGATATTCCTTTGAAAAAAGGAAAACCGGGACGAATGATTTACTGAAAAACGTTTTATTTCAATCCGCCTTCGTGTGTGGCCGGTTCTGCTTTTTGTTCATACTTCACAGGATCTAACGGACGGTATTCGTTTCGAAGATTTTTCCAGGAATTACCATCCCACAAAAACGCAATGATAAACCAGATAAATAATGCCAGCGGCACTACAATGGTCATGATCAGATTGCGTATTTCATCACCAAGATGCATGAAGATAGAAACAATGTAAAATGCTTTTGCCAGCGACAGAATCACGATCACGCCTTTAATAGCCATTACTAATCCTGCACTGAATTCTGTTGCATATAACAAATAACCTAATCCAAGCTCAACGATGGTAATACCAGAGAGTATCCAGGTCGTTTTCCAGATCCGCTTTTTTGAATCGTCGCCCGGTGCATCGTGTGGCATTGTTACTTCACCGCCAAAAGTTTGATGTTCCATATATCAATTATTTCAATGAATGATTTTGTAAAAGAGTTAAACGAGATAGAAGAATAAGAATACAAATACCCACACCAGATCTACAAAGTGCCAGTACAACCCGATCTTTTCGATCATCAGGTAATGACCTCTGCGTTCAAATACACCACGCCATGCCATGATGGTCACAATGATGTTAATGACCACACCCGAGAAAACGTGAAAACCATGGAAACCGGTAATGGTAAAGAAGAAGTTGGAAAAGTTACTGGAAGCAACCGTACCATCTGCATTGGGGAAAGGGTTGCGGCCCCACCATGCACCTTCATGATGCAGGTGTGTCCATTCCCAGGCCTGGCAGGCTAAGAATGCCAATCCACCAATAATAGTCCAGATCATCCATTTGATTACACCTTTCTTATTTCCGTGATGACCTTCGTGCACAGCCAGTACCATTGTAACCGAACTTACAATGAGGATAAACGTCATTAAACTCACAAACACCAGTGGCAAGCCGTTGCCCAGGAAGGGGAACGATTGAAACACAAAGTTTGGATCGGGCCATGAAATACTTGATACACGAACGGTACCATACGCAATCAGGAATGCGCCGAATGTAAATGCATCGCTCATTAAAAAGTACCACATCATCAATTTGCCATACTCCACATTGAAGGGGCTTTTACCGCCACTCCACCATTTTGTGTTTGCTGCTACTGTTTGTGCCATTTATCAGTTTTTAATTGTTCTCAATTTTAAAATCAGGATACCAGTAAGAAAAATACAAACAGGTAGATCCATAATAAATCAACAAAGTGCCAGTACAATCCTGCTGTTTCAACAGGTGCTGTACTGTAATATTTTGTTTTGGGGTTATAGGCCCTGAAAAACAAAACCGCCAACGCAACCACACCACCCACTACGTGAAGCGCATGTACGCCGGTAATAATATAAAAGAACGATCCCGCTATACTATCCTTTAACGTGATCTTGTTTGCCCACAGTTCTGAAAAACCTATAAACTGTGTTACTATGAAAGCGATGCCCAGTACAGCTGTTGTAGTGATCAGCATCCTGTATCTCGCCATTTCACGAATGGCCATTGCTTTTTGTGCAAGAAAAATTGTTACACTGCTTGCAATGATCAATGCGGTTGATAAATAAAAGATCTTCGGCACCTGTACTGGTTCCCAACCTGCCTGGTTACTCTTTACAATATATGCGCTGGTAAAACCGGCAAACATCATTGTAATACTTCCAATGGCGATCCACAAGGTAAATTTATGCGGATGCATTTTTTGTGTTCGTTCGCTACTCATAACCTTCTCCATATTAGCCTCTCCCTTCTTTTCCCTCTCCGGCAGAGAGGGAACGGTACTTCATACCGCTGTTAAACAATAGATTCTACCACATCTGCTTCTGTTCTTTTTCCATCACATTTCAAATACTCTGCTATTTATTAATCCCTCAAACAAGCAAGCCTTTTGTGCTTGGCAAGTCTCCCTTGGGAGATTTAGAGGGCTGTGGTTGTTATTTTATCAGCCAGCAATGCAAGTAATACGATCGGCAGATAAATATAACTGCTGAACATGACCCTCCTTGCACTTTTCACATCCATGTTGATATACAATCGTACACATTGCATCACCATAACCAAATTGGCAGCAACCAATATCCACATGCTTACAATACCACTCATGTTAAAGAAGTAAGGCAACATTCCAACAGGTATCATCAACAAAGAATAAATAATTGTCTGGATGGCTGTAAATTTAGTTGGTCCTTGTTGCGAAGGCAAAAGTTTGAAACCGGCTTTGCTGTAATCCTGGTGGGCCACCCATGCAATCGCCCAAAAATGGGGGAATTGCCAAAGGAACTGTATGGCGAATAAAATCCATCCACCTGTCCATGAAAAACTTTCACCATCATACGCCGCAGCCCAGCCTATAAGACAAGGCAAAGCACCAGGTATACCACCTACGAGCACTGCAATTGAATTTACTTTCTTAAGCGGTGTATAAACAAAGCTGTAGATAAATAAACTCAGTAATGCCAGCCCTGCAGCATACCAACTAAAATACAATCCTAAAATCAAAGAACCTGTGATAGCAGCAATGAATGCAAATGTTGTTGCTTCCTGCACACTCATTCTTCCACTTGCAACAGGCCGGTTGCCCGTGCGCTTCATTACTGCATCTGTATCTTTTTCTGTAACCTGGTTGATGGCGTTGGCGCTTCCTGTTACCAACAAGCCGCCAAGGAACAACAACAGGATACTTCCAAAATCATATTCAACTACATTGGGCGCAAGCATGTAAGCGATTACACTGCTGAACACCACTGTAAAACTGAGCGTAAACTTGATGAGCTGTTTATAATCATCCACTTTGCCCATCAAACCTGTCTTCGCTTTTTTATCTTCCTTGTTACTGCTCAATTTTTTTTTTCATATAGACACGTTGTGCCTGTTCAATTAATGCTTGCTTTCATCAGCGCTAACCGGTGTGGTTTGCGGAATGAATTCTTTTCCATCTTTACCGTAATCATATGCCCAACGGTGAACTTCAGGAATTTCACCTGCCCAGTTACCGTGTCCGGGATTGATGGGTGTTGTCCACTCTAATGTATTTGCACCCCATGGGTTTTGTGTTGTTACTTTTCTTCCCTTCCAGATGCTGTAGAAGAAGTTAACGATAAACAGTATCTGTACCAGGAACACAATAATTGCAACAACACTGATAAACTTATTGAGTGTATCGTAATGCTTGAACGATTCCCAGATATCAAACTTATAATAACGGCGTGGCACACCCGCTAAACCCTGGTAGTGCATTGGCCAGAAAATAAGATAAGCGCCAACCATTGTTACCCAGAAGTGAATGTAGCCGAGTGTATTGTTCAAATAACGGCCATACATTTTCGGATACCAGTGGTAAATACCGGCAAACATACCAAACATACTTGCCACACCCATTACAATATGGAAGTGCGCAATTACAAAATACGTATCATGCAAATGAATATCCAATGCGGAGTTTCCGAGGAAGATACCGGTTAAACCACCAGAGATAAACAAGCTCACAAAGCCCAATGCAAACAGCATGGCCGGTGTAAAGCGGATGTTTCCTTTCCAGATTGTTGTTAACCAGTTGAACACTTTAATGGCACTTGGTACAGCAATCAACAATGTAAGTAATACGAAGAACGCTCCGAGGAACGGATTCAAACCGGTTACAAACATGTGGTGCGCCCAAACGAGGAATGCCAGGATAGTGATAGCGAATAATGATCCGATCATGGCCATGTAACCGAAGATCGGTTTACGGCTGTTGACTGATAGAATTTCGGACGCCATACCCATCGCCGGTAAGAGGATGATGTACACTTCGGGGTGTCCAAGGAACCAGAACAAGTGCTGATAGAGAATGGCACTACCACCTTCGTTTGGTAACGCTTGTCCGTTGATATAAATATCACTCAGGTAGAAACTTGTTCCAAAGTGACGATCGAAGATCAATAAGATAAAACCAGAAAATAATACAGGGAATGATAATACACCTAATACCGCTGTAAAGAAGAAGGCCCAGATAGTAAGCGGCATCCTTGTCATGCTCATACCTTTTGTACGCATGTTCAACACTGTTGCGATATAGTTCAAACCACCCAATAAAGATGATACTACGAACAATGCCATTGATACAAGCCACAGATCCATCCCCACTTTTGAACCGGGTGATGCTTCACCCAAGGCACTCAATGGAGGATAGGCTGTCCAGCCACCACTGAAAGGTCCTGTTTGTACAAACAATGAAGACAACATTACGATACTGGCTGTAAAGAAGAACCAGTAAGAAAGCATATTTAAAAACGGTGACGCCATATCACGTGCGCCTACCTGTAAAGGAATCAGGAAGTTGGAGAATGTACCACTCAAACCTGCGGTCAATACAAAGAACACCAACACGGTACCGTGCATGGTTACCAATGCGTAGTATGCCTCAGCTTGCAGCTGTCCGCCTTTGGCCCACTCACCAAGTAATGTTTCCATCCAGGGAAAGCGTGCATCCGGATAACCCAGTTGCAAACGGAAGATAACCGAGAACAATCCTCCCAACAATGCCCAGAACATACCAGTGATCAGGAACTGCTTGGCGATGGTTTTATGATCCTGGCTGAATACATACTTCGTCAAAAACGTTTCATGGTGGTGACCATGATGCACCTCATCATGCGTTTCATGCGGAACGCTTACTACTGAAGTGTGTACGTGTGATGTCTCGTTACTCATAATCTCTTTTTTATTCAATTCTGTTGACTATACAATTATTTATTCATAGCTACAACCGGAGTTGCCGGTGCAGGTGCTGCTGCAGTTGTATCAGCAGCAGGTTTTACCGCAGCCGGATCTTTATCAGGAAACGCTGCGTAATAGTTAGGCTTTTGTTTGGCCATCCATACATCAAACTCTTCTTGTGTAACTACTTCAATGATTCCTTTCATAGAGTAGTGACCGTTACCGCACATCTGATCGCATGAAATTTCAAACGCAAAGTTTGGATTACCGGTACGCTCTCTCATTTCTTTGGTTGTGTATTTAGGTGTAAACCAAAGTGTGGTAGGGATACCAGGCACCGCATCCATTTTTAAACGGAAATGATTTAAGCCCACATCATGAATTACATCACGGCTACCAATGATCAATTTCACCGGGCGGTCTTTTACAATGTACATGGTTTGTGTTGTAACCACATCATCGAAATTGGTAGGATCGGCTTTTAATTTCAGATCAGCATTGTCTTCCCAGATCTGTCCGAACGGGTTGCTGTTTTCATCACTGATCACTTTGAAATATGTTTTACCAAACGCTTTATCTTTTCCAGGATAACGCATCATCCAGCCAAATTGCTTTCCAACGATCTCTACTTCCAACGCACCTTTTGGAGCATCAGATGTAATACGGAACCAGAAACGCAAACCAAATACCACCAACACGGTCAACGCAACTGCAGGGATCACTGTCCAGATCAATTCCAGTTTATTATTGTGCGGGAAGAAGAATGCTTTACGGCCTTCTTTCTCCTGGTATTTCCAGGCAAAGTAAAACAGGAAGAACTGTGTAATTACGAACACAAGACCGGTAACAGCTGTGGTGATCATAAACATCTGATCAATCTGTTCACCTTCTACAGAAGCAGAGCCCTGTGGGAATAAGGTTGTTTTATACAACAGTTTGTTGCAGTAATACACACCGATGAACCCGAGAATCATGAAGCCCAGCAGCAAAAATCCATTGATGCGGTTGTTTTGCTTACGTGCATTTTCTTCACCTTTTAACACACTCACATACTCGCTGGCTTTTGCAATTTGAAAAATCACAATAAACACCAGAACGGCTGCTGCTATTACCAGATATGTTGTAGTACTCATAGCTTGCGCAAATTATTTATAGTTCGTC
>CAYMSG010000173.1:0-4790 GCA_964392955.1 uncultured Chitinophagaceae bacterium
ACATAAAGGGAGGAAATCAATTTCCGGTTGAAGGTTCTAATAATTTAAAGAATTGATCAAGCTGCGGCAGAATTACAATACGTGTACGTCTGTTCATGGCTTTTCCTTCTTTTGTTTCATTTGAATCTACCGGATGGAATTCTCCACGACCGGCAGCAGCCATTTTTGCAGGATCCAAACCATATTCTTTCTGCAGCAAACGAACTACTGTAGTGGCACGTTTCACACTGAGATCCCAGTTATCAACCAACACTCCGTTTCCTTTGAAGGGAACATTATCAGTATGACCTTCTACCATAAATTCAATTTCAGGTTGGTTCTTCAACACCAATGCCACCTTACCCAGCACTTCCTTTGCACGGTCGGTGATTGTATAACTACCGCTCTTGAATAATAATTTATCGGAGATATCAATGTACACTACACCTTTATCTACTTTAATATTGATGTCTTCATCATTTATATTACCGATAGCGCCTTTCAGGTTCATCACCAATACCATGTTGAGTGAATCTTTGTAGGCCATCTGTTGCTGCAGGGTTTGGATGTAAGCATCTTTTGCACCAATATTCTGCAACGATTGTTTAATGCTTTCGGCCTGTTGCTTGGAAATAACAGAAAGATTTTCCAACTGCATAACAGCCTGGGTATAATTCTGCTTGATGTTTTCAATCTCTTTGTTGAGATCTGTAATACGGCGGTTCAGTTCTGTTTTTTCCTGTTCTAACCCTGCTTTCTGATTATTACAATCTGCCAATGTTCCCTCCAATGTTTGATAACGGGTTTGCAGTTGTGCATAATCGGCCTGCGATTTTTTAAATTTTTTACTGCTAACGCAGGAGCTGAGCGTTAATGCGACTGCGGCAAAAGCCACCATGTACTTCATTTTCATGTTGAATAGTTTTAAATCAAAAAATAGTCAGGATGTTTTTTCAGGCGTAACGCTAACCTTTCGGGGCCACGAAGGTAGGCGTACAGCCAACAGCATTGTTTCAGGGAAATGTTAATATCCTGCAACAATCAGTTTCTGTTATTTTCTATTAGCTATTAAAAACCCTGCCAAAAATGATGAAAGATTAAAATTGCATTTCCGGAATCACTCCCTCAACAATTAAACGGCCTGCTGTTTTGGTAACAATTTCCTGTACGCTAATGCCTGGGGCACGTTCCAGCAGTTTAAATCCGGCAGGCGTAATATCCAGTACAGCCAGATCACTAACAATTTTTTTTACACAGCGTTTACCCGTAAGCGGTAGTGTGCATTGCGGCAATAATTTACTTTCGCCTTTCGGGTTGGTGTGCATCATGGCAACAATAATATTTTTGGCACTGGCAACAAGATCCATAGCGCCTCCCATCCCCTTCACCATTTTGCCGGGGATTTTCCAGTTGGCAATATCGCCTTCATCACTAACTTCCATTGCACCAAGTACGGTCAAATCAACTTTTCCTGCACGTATCATTCCAAAGCTCATGGCACTGTCAAAAAATACAGAGCCAGGCAACGTGGTAATGGTTTGCTTACCTGCATTAATGAGATCTGGATCTTCTTCGCCTTCAAATGGAAAAGGCCCCATACCCAGTAATCCGTTTTCGCTTTGTAATTCTACATGAATGCCTGCGGGAATATAATTCGCCACCAATGTGGGAATACCAATGCCTAGATTAACGTAGTAACCATCTTTTAATTCTTGGGCGATGCGTTGTGCTATTTGTTCTTTCGAAAGAGCCATAATTTGAAAATTAGTTGATTTGAAAATTTGAAAATGAGATAGACTGATTATTTATGCAACTTGAAAAGAGGAAACTTCATTTTCAAATTTTCAAATTGCAACAATCTCAAATTCGCTTTCTTACTGTTTTCTGTTCAATCCGCTTTTCATAATTCATTCCCCGGAAAATGCGATGCACATAAATACCCGGTGTATGAATTTCGTTGGGATGAAGCACACCCGGCTCTACCAACTCTTCTACTTCTGCAATAGTGATCTTTCCGGCCATCGCCATAAGGGGATTAAAATTTCGTGCCGTGTCTTTAAAAATTAAATTGCCCATCGTATCCCCTTTCCATGCTTTTACGATGGCATAATCTGCATCAAATGCATATTCCAGTAAATAATCTTTGCCATTGAAATTGCGTATTTCTTTTCCTTCTGCTACTTCTGTTCCTACGCCTGCGGGAGTATACACAGCTGGCATTCCATACCCGGCTGCCATACATCTTGTAGCAAGTGTTCCCTGCGGAATTAACTCCACTTCCAATTCTCCACTCAATAACTGTCGCTCGAATTCTGCATTCTCACCCACATACGAGGAGATCATTTTTTTGACCTGTTTCTGTTGCAGCATCAACCCAATACCAAAATCATCCACACCGGCATTGTTTGAAATACAAGTGAGCTGTTTGATACCTTTTTTAACAAGGGCTGCAATACAGTTTTCGGGAATACCACATAAACCAAAACCGCCGAGCATCAGTGTAGCACCATCGGGAATATCATGAATGGCTGCATCGGCATTGGCAACAACTTTATTCATTGCAATCGTATTTGATTGCAAGATAAGCGAAGAAAGTAAACGAACCGATGATGAAAAGCAGGTACGATCATTAATGCAGGTAATTGCATTCCCTGATCAGGCGGCAGCAAAATACTCCTTCAACTCCTGCAAAACCACCTTTACCGAACTGTCAAGTTCTGCAATCAATTTTTTTGTTTGTTCTTTTTCAATGTTCTTTGATATATCAGCTTTTTCGATTTGTACCACTTTGCCGGATAATTCTTCAGCCACACCAAGTATCCGCAATGTTGATTTCATATTATGGGCAGTGGCTTTCAGCAAAGCAGGATCTTCGGCTGCAAAAGACTCTTTCAGTTTTTCAATTTCGCTTGGCAGAAAATCAAATGCTTTATTCAGCAGGTCTTCAATATTTTCCTTTTTGCCTCCTGTTAAACGATGCAGGTACTCGATATTCACCAGTTTTAATTGTGCGAGTTGTGGGTTGGCAGGTTGTGTATCCCAATCGTTGTAGTGATGCAACAGCTCCAGCAACTTTCGTTCATCAACCGGCTTGGTTAAATAGGCATTCATTCCTGCATTGATAGCATTCTGCTGTTCAAGACTCTGGCAAAAGGCACTCAATCCAATGATTGGCGTTTGCATATTCAATTCGGCCCGTATTTTCTTTGTTGTATCAATGCCGCTGAGGCCGGGCATTTGAATATCCATTAAAATAAAATCATAGTTCTTTTGCTTCAACAGTTGCAGGGCTGTAATACCACTCGCTGTTTTATCGAACAAAAATTGATGTTCGGCCAACAGGTAACCCATTAAATCACGATTCATTTCATTATCATCAACAATCAAAATTCGTTTCTGTACAAGTTTATCAGCAGGCAGTATGAGCTCTGTTTCATTTGCCTGCCCCACATTCATTGCAATGGTAAAAGGCATCACTAAATTAAACTGCGTTCCTGCTCCAGGGGTGGAGAATACTTCAATTTCTCCTCCCTGCATTTCCACCAGTTGCTTCACAATAGGCAATCCCAATCCGGTTCCGTAGTATTTCTTCGAAGTCTTGCTTTCGATCTGGTAAAAACGTTCAAATACATACGGCAGTTTTTCTTTTTCAATACCAATACCGGTATCTTGCACCATAAATTGTATCCATGCTTTTTCGCCTGTTTGTTTTAGCAGCTTGGCAGTAACTGATACTGAGCCTTTTTCTGTAAACTTAATCGAGTTACCCGCAAGGTTCACCAGTATCTGCATCAGTTTTTTTGCATCACCGGCAACAAAAGCAGGCAACTGCTCATCAATGCTTACATGCAGGAGAATATTTTTTACTTCAGCACGGTTTTTTAAAACGGTATCGAGGTTTTGTACTACCTGTTTTACATCAAACGGCTCGTTGGAGAACTGGAAATGGCCCGACTCCAGTTTGGAATAATCCAGCACATCATTGATCACTTCCATCAACAGGTTGCCGGATATTTTCATCGACTGTATCCATTGCGTTGTTTCAGGTGCATGCTCTTTTTTGAGCAGCAGGTTTGTATAACCAATAATGGAGTTGAGCGGTGTACGCAGCTCATGTGTTACATTGGAAATAAACTGATCTTTTACCAGTTGTGACTGCTTTTCCTTTTGCACCGCAACTGAAAGCACTTCATTCAGCTTGTTTGTTTCAATCATTTTATACAACACAAACAAAGCAATGAGCGACATAAAGATGAGTGAAACAAGATTCCATCGTTGATCAAGAACAAGCATTTCGTTTTTTTGTACCGTAATTGTTTTATTCAGTTGTTCTATTTTAGTACCCAATGCCTGCACCAGTTCACGTTCACCTCTTGTAATTTCTTTGAATGACGCAGCATACAAATATCCGGCAGTCAATTCAAGCGCTTTTTCACGTCCGATGGTATCATAAGCAATAATAATTTCGTTGTTGAGGTTGATCCGGTTCGTCGTTTTATGTACAAACACATTTACGAGATATTTTGGAATATACCCGTCATAGCTGTGTTTTACTTCGGCCAGGTTTTGTTCAATTGCATTTGTATTTTTTTCAAACTGTTCCTTCTTTACTGCATCGCCCGTGAGCAAATAATCTTCCAGCAACTGTTCATTTTGGGTAACGAGAAACATTGTTTTTTCCACTACTTGCAGGTATTGCTGGTGGCGGATAACTGAATCGGTTTGCGCTGAATGATCTTTCACTGATTCCAGTACATTGTTTTCAATGAAATAGTTGGCGGCAATACCAGCCAGCAAGATCAACCCAACAA
>CAYMSG010000173.1:4800-7563 GCA_964392955.1 uncultured Chitinophagaceae bacterium
TTCAGTTGAAGTACCGGTTTCATAGCTATTGGATTTTGCGGATTTACAGACTGAAAAATTACAGCTATTACGCATCAAATCCAATGAGCCAACTATGTTTTTTCCCTGTGCTGTTTGGTAAAATTACGATTCAGCATTACTTATTTGATCATACGCCAGCACCAGCGCTGCAGTTTTCCCTCAAAATCGAACGGTGTGGTAGCCTTGGTAATATCTTTAATTGCGGATGCCTGAATTTCCGCCTCATATAATTCAAACCTGCGTGCATTGTTGCTAAAATATAAAACAGCACCAGGCTTCATTGCCTTCAATGTTTGATTGAGCAGCTCCACATGATCTTGCTGTATATCCAGAAAGTCTTTCATCTTTTTACTGTTGCTGAATGTGGGCGGATCCATTATCACCATGTCGAATGTATTCGGTGTTAATGTGCAGAGGTATTGCTTTACATCAGCTACTTCGAATTTGTACTTCTTTGAATCGACGAGAAAATTTGCCTCAAAATTTTTTCGTGCCCAATCAATATAGGTATTCGACAAATCAACAGTTACTATTTCATCTGCACCTCCTGCTGCAGCATAAACACTAAATGAACCGGTGTATGCAAACAGGTTCAGTACTTTTTTTCCTTTAGCTTCATCCATTACCATTTTGCGTGTGGTACGGTGGTCCAAGAACAGACCGGTATCAAGGTAATCGGAAAGATTCACCAAAAATGTCAACCCATTTTCTTTTACTTCAAAAAACTCTTTTTGCTCTGCGGTTTTTTGATATTGTGCATGCCGGTCGCTTTTCCTTCTTCGTTCTTTTGTATAGATCTGTTCATCATTGATCTGTAATACATCTGCAATCACTTTTACTGTTCCATCGAGCCAATCAAAATGTTCTTCTTCCGTTAAGTTATGTTTTGCTTTGTATTCACTTACACAAACTCTGCTGTTGTACAAATCAATACTGATGGGAAATTCAGGAAGATCCTTATCGTACAATCTGTAACAACTGATGCCCATTCGTTTCGCCTGCTTACTGCGGTGCTTGTACACTTTGGTTAACCGGTTCTGAAACATTTGTAACTTATCTGAAAGCATGGTGATCTATAATGAGTGATGAATAATGAATACGGTACTTTCTGTTGGATTTTGTGTTTTGGATTTCTCTAAAGCGCCAGCAAACTGCAGCCCCGGATATCGCTGTTGTCCATTCGGCCGAGAATGCGGAAACTTCCATCTTCAAACACTTCCCCTACATCATCGGTTGCAATAAAACAGCAGGAATAAATATTGGCCAGATCAATGATGTTGATGGCTCCTTTTCCCTTTGTGCTTACGTGCAGTGGATCGTCTTCATCCCGCACCAGCACCTTCATCCACGGTGGACAACGAAAAATCCCATCGCCTGTTGAATAGGCCTGACTTAATAATTCGGTCATTCCATATTCAGAATGGATCGAATTCAATCCAAACTGTTGTTTCAATTGCATATGCACTTCTTCACGTGTTAACTCTTCTCTTCTTCCCTTCATTCCACCGGTTTCCAATAGGATTGTACTCCGCAATGGAATTTGATATTGTTCTGCAAAATCAAGCAATGCAAACGTAACACCAAACAATAAAGTTGGCTGTTGTTTTTGTTCCAGTTCTGTTAATGTAGCAGCCAGCTTTTCAAATTCATGCAGGTAAAATCCATTGGCAGGGTGTGCACTTCTATCCATCAACCTCTTCACCATATATACCAATGAAGAGTTACTTCGCTCAAGATAAGAGGGTAACAGCCCAAGTATGCAGAATTGATTGGGAGAGCCGTATTGCAACTCAAATCCATGAAAAAATGCATCTTCATACAAACCGATACTTTTTACAAAATGCCGGCTTTGTACACTTTGCGTTGTGCCACTGCTTTCAAACACCGCTTCAGGTTCAAAAACAGTACTCACCACCTGCTTTGTTTTAAAAAAACCAATAGGCAAAAAGGGAATATGGCAATAGTCGGGTACATTATTTGCACGGATCCGGAGTGCCTCGCAAAATTGGCGGTACAGCTCGTTCGTTTCGTATTGAAAACGGAAACTATCGATAGCGGCTTTGTTGAATGAAGCCCCATCGAACTCAAAAAGATTGTTAACAAACGAAGGAATCAATTTTTTAGTGGATTATTAATGCTTAAATTTGAAATCAGAACATTATCGCATGAAAGCAAAACTATTATATCTTTTCATATTCGTTGCTCTCTTTTCTGCCTGTTCAAAAGACAAGTTTACAACCAAGCCTCAACTGAAGCTGAAAGAAATAAAAACAGCAAATGTGCAAAGTGCAGGGGGAACAAACGGAGCCATCCTGGAATTTGAATTGGAAGTAACCGATGCAGAGGGCGATGTGCAAGGGGAGCTTTATATCGACAAGGTATATGCAGGACAAAACCCCACCTGTTCTACCAGCAGTACAATTTTGGGTCTGATTTATCCCGTTCCAGAATATCCGGGGAGTGCCAATCAAAAAGTGCTGGTTCGGGTAAAGTTTGCAAACATTTCCCTGCCCGGTTATGCGATCATCACCAATCAATGCACCGACCCCGATACCTCCTACTTTAATTTTGCAATTACGGATAAAGCCGGCAATACAAGTGATACTTTACGTACCGAAGCTATACTTTTGCCTTTTTAGTAACCGCATGTACAGGTGCTGATGCAAAAGTTTTTTCGCTTTATTCTCTTTCACCATATCATTATTGCTCTTTGTGCCGCTGCACTTTGCGTACAAACCAAAC
>CAYMSG010000174.1:0-7545 GCA_964392955.1 uncultured Chitinophagaceae bacterium
AACTGCAATACAATTGGCGATCCGTTCCCCATCCATTGCTGCACTTACAATACCGCCTGCATACCCTGCACCTTCCCCACATGGGTATAATCCCTTGATCTGCGGATGTTGTAAACTGTCAGGATCACGAGGAATACGAACGGGTGAAGATGTTCTTGATTCGGTAGCAACGGCAATGGCTTCGTTGGTAAAATAACCACGCATTTTTTTACCAAATGCCTGGAATGCCAACCGGAGATCTTCAAAAATAAAATCGGGTAATACAGTTGCTAATGATGTGCTGGTAATGCCGGGCAGATATGAGCAATCCGGCAGGGTAGAAGATGTTTTTTTATCGAACATATCCACCATGCGTTGCGCCGGGGCAACAAATTTACCACCGCCAGCTATGAATGCTTTCTGTTCAATGGCCTGCTGGAATTTCATCAGTAAAAGTGGATCGTTTTCACCGGGTTGAAATTTGTGTTTTGGATTTTGTTTTTTGAAGTACTCCACTGCATCTTTCACATCTACCGTAACCACCATGCCGCTGTTGGCAAATGCGTTGTTTCGTTTAGAGGGGCTCCATCCATTCACCACTAATTCGCCGGGAGAAGTTGCAGCCGGCGCTATAATACCACCGGGACACATGCAAAAACTAAACACTCCTTTTCCTTGCACCTGTTCTACTAAGCTATACGAGGCAGGTGGAAGAAATTCATCACGCACGGGACAACGGTATTGAATGGAATCAATCAACGCCTGTGGATGTTCGATACGCACACCCAGTGCAAATGGTTTGGCTTCAATCAATATGTTATTTTGATGCAGCAGTTCAAAAATATCTCTTGCACTATGGCCGGTGGCAAGGATCACCGCATCGGCATGCAGTATCGGGTTGGAGTTTACTTGAATGCCTTTCAATACATTTTTTTCAACAACGAAATTGGTAAGCTTTGTTTCAAAATGAATTTCGCCCCCACAACTCAAAATAAATTCCCGCATAGCAGTAATGATATGGGGCAGTTTATTGGTACCAATATGCGGATGACTTTGGTACAGAATTTTTTCTTCGGCTCCAAAGCGGACAAACAGTTGCAGAATACGATCAATACTCCCACGTTTACTGCTACGTGTATATAACTTGCCGTCGCTATATGTTCCGGCACCACCTTCGCCAAAGCAATAATTACTTTCCGGATTTACTTCTCCTTCTTTATTTAAAACAGCAAGGTCTCTACGTCGTGCACGCACATCTTTCCCCCGCTCAATCACAATGGGTTTGATGCCCAGTTCAATCAACCGTAATGCAGCAAATAAACCTGCAGGACCTGCACCCACTACAATCACCTGCTTTCCGGTTGCATGCACATCCCGGAATGTAAACGGAATTTTTTCTCTTTCCAGAAGAGGTTCATTAATAAATGCCTGTACTGTGAGATTTACCCATGGTTGTCTGCTTCTTGCGTCAATGGATTGCTTGAGTATATGAAATCCATTGACAGTCGTAACAGGAACTGCGGCGGATGCTGCAATTTTTTCTGAAATAATGGTGGAATCTGCCGTCTCTGAAGGCAGCAGGCGGAGTGTAATTTGTTGTTGCATGTGTGTCAGGCAGTTAACCTAAAAACAATTGATTTGTTGCAAAGATAGCCGCAAAAACGGGAGTGATAAATTATGTATTTCATTCTTAAAAAACATTTTTTTTGTGCCTGCAAAAACTGTTACCTTTCATTGATTACTCCCGGTACATGAACAATCGAATCACTCATTATATTCTTGCAATCTGCGTTGCGTTATGTTTCTCCTGTAACCCGGTGTATCGTGCAGCATCTGTACAGTACAAAGATTACCAAGTGGGTAATGTTCAAAAAGATTCATCTCTACAATTGTTTTTACAGCCATACACCGATAGTGTAAACAGCAGCATGAATACGGTAATTGCTCAGCTGGCAGTTGATATTGATAAACGACAACCCGAATGCACTTTGGGTAACCTGATGGCTGATGCAATGAAGCTGATGGGCGAAAAATATTATAATACGACCATTGATGCTGCACTTGTGAATTATGGCGGTATTCGTATACCTGTTGTGAAAGCGGGGCCAATTACCCGGGGCAAGGTATTTGAGATGATGCCCTTTGATAATATTATTGTGCTGCAAAAAATCAAAGGCACTGTGTTGAAAGAGTTTCTGGATCATATAGCCGGCAGGGGTGGTTGGCCGGTGGCTGGAATGGCAATGCAGATCAAGAATAAGAAAGCAGAGAATATTATGATCGGGGGGAAAGCATTGGACTTAAACGCTGTTTACACGATAGCCAATTCCGATTATGTAGCGAATGGAGGCGACGATTGTACAATGTTGCGACCTATTCCACAGCTGAATAATGGTTTTTTGTTCAGAGATGCGTTGATCGAATATTTTTCATCGTTTGCAAAAGAGGGAAAACAAATTTCAATGACGCTTCAAAACAGGGTTACTTATGCTCAATAGAAGAAGCTTTTTACAACAATCAGCATTGACAGCCGCAGCCCTCGTTGCAAATAAAATTGTTGCTGCAGAAGAAACGGCTGTACAGCGGTTGGTGATATTACATACCAATGATGTACACAGTCGCCTCGATCCTTTTCCAATGGACGGCAGCCGTAACCAGGGACTTGGTGGCGTAGCAGCAAGAGCAAAAATGATCAACGATATCCGGGCACAGGAACAACATGTACTGTTGCTGGATGCGGGTGATATTTTTCAGGGTACACCTTATTTTAATTTATACAAAGGTGAGCCGGAAATGAAAGCCATGCAGCAAATGGGCTATGATGCCTGCACCATGGGAAATCATGATTTTGATGCAGGGCTTGAAAACTTTGCTACCCAATTGGCCAAAACCTCTTTTCCTGTTTTGTTGTGTAATTATGACTTTACGGGGACACCCATGGAAAATAAATCACTTCCTTACAAAATTTTTAAGAAAGGAAAACTAAAAATCGGCGTTACTGGTGTAGGTATTGAAATGAAGGGGTTGGTGCCGGATAATTTATATGGTAACACAACCTATCTCGATCCGGTACAGCAACTCAATCAAACAGCTGCTTTACTCAAACGGGAAAAGGACTGTGATATGGTGATTTGTTTGTCGCATTTGGGATATCAATACCGTGAAAATGCAAACCGTATTTGTGATCTTATTCTTGCCAAAGAAACCGAGCATGTTGATCTGATCATTGGTGGTCATACACATACGTTCTTAAATGAACCAGTGTTAGTGAAAAATAAAAATGGTGGCGATGTATTGATCAACCAGGTGGGTTGGGGAGGCATTCAGTTAGGCCGGTTGGATTATGAATTTCTGCGATATAAGCAGAAGAATTTATCGGGAGCAAAAACACTTTCAATAGGTAAAAAAACAGGGTAATAAAAAATTTTTTTTTCCACAAAAAGTGTTGATATTCGCTCTCCCCACAAAGATTTTCTAGTTTGAATCTCATTCTAGAAAATTACCAGAGAGAAGAACAGGAAGAACATTATTAACTCATTATATAAACTGCTTTTGGAACAATGACGAAAACGGCTGATCAAGTATGGAAAAGTTGTTTAACCATCATTAAGGATATAGTAGAATGGCAACATTTCAAAACATGGTTTGAACCAATCAAACCGGTGGAGTTAAAAAATAAAATCCTTACCATCCAGGTACCAAGTCAGTTCTTTTTTGAATACCTGGAAGAACATTATGTAACGCTGCTTGCCAAAACATTGAAACGTGAATTAGGAAAAGAGGCAAACCTTGAATACCGCATCATGATGGATAGTGGTAATAACAATAATCAACCCATTACCATGGATGTTCCGGGTCATGGTTATAAAACATACACAAATAACGAAATGGATTTTCCGCTGGTGATAAATAATCCTGTCAAGAACCCGTTTGTAATACCGGGCTTGAAAAAGGTGCAGATCGATCCGCAGCTGAATCCAAATTATACATTTGATTCTTTTATTGAAGGCGATTGTAACCGTGTTGCACGCAGAGCCGGCAAAACGGTTGCTGATAAACCCGGTGCTACCTCTTTTAATCCGCTGGTGATTTATGGTGGCGTAGGATTGGGTAAAACACATCTTGCACAAGCCGTAGGGAACGAAGTGAAACGTCAGCATCCCAATAAAGTGGTGCTGTATGTAAGTTCGGAGAAATTCATCAACCAGTTTGTGGATCATAGCCGGAACAATGCCATCAACGATTTTATTCATTTTTACCAGTTGGTAGATGTGTTGATCATTGATGATGTACAGTTCTTCAACCGTGCTGAAAAATCACAGGATGCTTTCTTTGCAATCTTTAATCATCTTCATCAAAGTGGTAAACAGCTGATCCTTTCATCTGATAAACCACCCAAAGATCTCGAAGGCGTACAAGAGCGCTTGCTCAGTCGTTTCCGTTGGGGCTTGAGTGCCGATCTGCAAATGCCGGATTACGAAACCCGCATTGAGATACTGGAGAAGAAAATGAAGAACGATGGGCTGGAGATGCACAAAGATGTGGTGAAATACATTGCTTATAACATCAATACCAATATTCGTGAACTGGAAGGTGCCCTTATTTCATTATTGGCACAATCCTCGCTGAATAAAAAAGAGATCGATCTGGATCTTGCTAAAAAAGTGTTGAAGAATTTCGTTAAAACATCATCAAAAGAAATTACAATCGACGCCATTCAGAAAATGGTGTGCGATTACTTTGACGTGCCATACGAAAAACTGCTGCAAAAAACCCGCAAGCGTGAAATTGTACAGGCCCGCCAAATTACCATGTACCTGGCAAAGACCTTTACCAAAAATTCACTCAAAACCATTGGTGAACATTTTGGTGGTCGTGATCACACAACTGTGATTCATTCCTGCCAAACCGTGAAAGATCTGATGGATACCGACAGCATGTTCAAGGAAAGTGTTTTGGAACTGCAGCAGAAAGTACAATTAGCCGCCATGTAATAAATAAATTCAAAAAAATACTTGATCCCGGATTCAATCTTGAAATCCGGGATTTGTTTTTTTGGCACTTTAGCTGCAGACAACTATTTTTGCAACCCCAATAGGGAAACTGCATCAGCAGTAAGGATCGGGAAGTAGCGCAGGCCGGTAGCGCACCTGGTTTGGGACCAGGGGGTCGCAGGTTCGAATCCTGTCTTCCCGACAGATATAAAGGGTGAAGTGACAGCTTCACTCTTTTTTTATGCAGTAACTTATTTGATTTCTCTTTCATGTCCTCACTTCCCATCTCTCTGTAGAAAAATCACGTAGATATAGTATTGAAGCTGTGCAGGGCATTCACACGTCAACCGGCCCTTGTGAAAAAAGCCAGCAGAAAATTTTAACGCAGTTTCCTCATGAATGTCGCATTCAAGACAAAAAGCTGCGGACACTGCAAATAGTTTTGTGTTATTCTAAAAGAAGCAGGTATGAAATGGATAACGATGGTCGTTATTGTACTGAGTGTTACCCTTGTTCAGGCACAGGAAAAAAAAGAGTTGCCACGTGTACATCAATTTGCTGATTTTTCTGCCACCATTGGTGCTTCACAACAAACGTTGGCAGCTTCGTATGTGTATAACTGGCGGGTAGGGAAGAAACGGAAATTTGAATTGGGACTTGGACTAAGAAACACAGCGTACTTCGGCATTAAAAAAGATTTCTGGACAGCACCGGCAAAGGTTGCCCGTACTTCAAGCGTTCCGTTTCTGGTAGTTGTTTCGGGACAAAAAACAGAAAACTGGGATACACTCACTGTGCAGCGGCCGTTCACCAACTCACTCAATCTATCAGCCAACTTTGGGTATCATCTCAGCAATCGTTGGTATGCCGGCTTTAATATTGATCTCATCGGTTTTACTGTTGGACGTACCGGCAGTGCGGTATTTACAAGTAATGGAACCACTACCACTGAGCCTTCGGCAAAACCTGCTCCCTTCAACTTATTGCTTACCGGTGATCTCGATCTTGGTTCGTTGAACTCAGAGTTTTTTGTGTACTATAATCTGAATGCGAAATGGAATGTAAAGGCGGTGTATCAATTCATGTTTGTGGAATATAAAACAACCAATGTAAAGCAGACAGCACCTGATGGAACAATCGTTGATCGTTTCCGCAACAAAGCAAACAATGCGGGCATAGGGGTAGCTTATCATTTTTAAAAACGGAATAAAATGAAATCACTTACAATTCTTGTTACTGCAATTTTATTGTTGACTTCCTGTAAAAAGGAAAATGAAACATCCACTGTACCGGGAATGGATACGATTGATTCAGTTGCACAAACAATTGTACTCACCGGCACCTTCAGCAACGGACCTTGGGGAACAGTGAGCGGGCAAGCCAGAATTCTTCGCTCTGCAAATGGAGCGTTTACATTAGCGTTGCAAAACATGAATATTTCGAGTGGCCCGGATCTGCATGTGTATTTATCAAAAGAAGTGCAGCCGATCAACTTTATTGATTTAGGTTTACTTCGTTCAACAAGCGGTAACCAGTTGTACAGTATTTCAGGTGCACCCGATTTTTCGCAATACAAATATGCACTTATCCATTGCCAGAAATTTGATCATTTGTTTGGCAGTGCATTGTTGCAGCCGTAATAAATTGAGAAAGAAATTTATCCTGCAATCATTTCTCTTGCAGTAACCAAAGAAGAGTCGGAAGGTTTTTCGCCACTGAGCATGCGGGCAATGGTTTCAACCTGTTCTTCTTTATTTAACAGGCGAATACGTGTTTTAATTCCTGCTTTATCTTCCTGTTTGTAAACAAAGTAATGTGCCGACGCTTTCGCAGCAATTTGCGGCAGATGCGTAATGGTGATCACCTGATGTTTGGAGGAAAGTTCCTTCAGCAAAATACCAACCTGTTTGGCAGCCTCACCACTAATACCCGTGTCAATCTCATCAAACAACATTGTTGGTAGTGCAATGCTTTTTGCAACCAGCGATTTAATGCACAGCATTAACCGGCTGAGTTCACCACCACTGGCCACTTTGCTGATAGGTTCAAATCGATTGCTCTTGTTGGCATCAAATAGAAAGCTGATCTCATCTTTTCCATATTGGTTCAGCGAAGTAGAGTTGAGTGCAACCTGTAACCGGGCATTAGGCATACCAATTTGCTGTAGCAAGGTATTCACTTGCTTGGCAAAGCTACCCGACTGTTTCAGTCGTTTTGTATGAATGAGTTCAGCTTCTGTTTCCAGCTGTTGTTGTAACTGCGTTTTTTCTTTTTCTTTTGCTGCAATGGATTGTTCCATATTCAACACCACCTGTACTTGTTCTTCCAGTTGTTGCTGTATGATCAGCAGTTCATTGGTTGATTGTACATTGTGTTTCTTCTGTAATTTATAGCCAATCTCTAACCGGTCGTTGATCAATTGCATCCTTGCTTCATCAATACTGATGCTGCTTTGCAAATGATCAAGGTCGGAGGCAATATCTGCTAACTCTATTTGTGTTGATTGTAAACGTTCCGTAATGCTTGTAAGTTCGGCATGTACATTTTTAAATTGCTGCATCCGTTGTAATAG
>CAYMSG010000175.1:0-7540 GCA_964392955.1 uncultured Chitinophagaceae bacterium
TAAGCAAATCAGTTACCGAATCGACTTTGAAAATTTACCATCAGCAACAGCCCCTGCTGCATATGTTGAAATAAAAGATACCATTGACAAATCAAAATTTGATATTCATAGTGTAGCGTTAGGTGTTTTTGCCTGGGGCGATAGTATTGTAGCTGCAGATCCTAACAGAAAAACCATATCACTATTAAAAACATTAAAACCAGCACATCCCAATTTCCTTCGAATTGATGCCGAATCAGATACTGCAAAAGGTGTCATCACCTGGAAATTCTGGACGCTTGATACTGTTACACTGCAATTAACCGACAAGCCAACAGAAGGCTTTTTACCACCAAACACAAATGGTATTTCAGGAGCAGGCTATGTAACGTTTACCATTTCTCCTAAAGCCGGTGTAACTAATGGCACAAGCTTTACTAACAAAGCCAGTATTGTGTTTGATGCCAACGCTCCCATTATTACAAATATTTGGGAGCACAGAATTGATACCCTACCGCCATCAAGTTCCGTTAACAATCTGCCACCGGTTTTAAACAGCAGTAGTTTTAATATTTCATGGTTTGGCAATGATGCCAATGCAGGAATTGACAGATATAACGTTTATGTATCTGTAAACGACAGCAGCTATAAAATATGGAAACAGTTTACTACTGAAACATCTTCATTATTTACAGGCGAATTTGGAAAAACATACAAGTTCTTCAGCATTGCTCTGGATAAAGCAGGAAATTTTGAAAATGATCCGGTAAATCCAATTGCTAATCCTGACACATATACAAAAGTTGAAATTGCAACATCTGTGACAGAATTGAACCGTAATGGAATCAGGATCTATCCTACGGTTACTAAAGACTTTGTACGTATACAAGCAACAGGCAAAAAATTGCAGGCTGAGTTATTAACAATAACAGGTCAAAGATTGCAAACCATATTCATCAACGAACAGGTACAACTCAATATGGCAGATTTGCCCAATGGTATTTATTTATTGAGATTGTTACCGTTGAATACAACCATTAAGATCATGAAATATTAAAAAACACCCACATTGTGAGTTACAAATCAAAAGCCCCGAATCTAACGGGGCTTTTGATTATTTCGCCATATCATCATAGCCATTTTCTTTTGATTCCAGCTTGGGAGCATTCAATACTACCACACGTTTTGATTGCATACGCTTACGCATCAGCATATTCAGCAATTCAACTACAAACGAAAATGCCATGCCGAAGTAGATATAATTTTTCAAATGAAGTTCATGTGCTGCTTCTGCATTCCATCCTTCCATCACCAAACTCAAACCGATCATTACCAGGAAAGAGAGCGCCAGCATTTTCAAGGTGGGATGTTTATGAATAAACCCTGCAATTTTCGGGCTGAAGAGAAACATGATCGTCATGGCAATGACCACTGCTGCAATCATAATTTCTACATGCTTGGCAGTACCACCTGCCGTAATGATGCTGTCAAATGAGAATACGGCATCAATTAAAATGATCTGACCAATCGCTTGTGCAAACGAAATACCTTTTGCATTTTTGGTATCCTGGTTTGGATCTTCCCCTTCCAGCTTCTGATGGATTTCGTGTACCGATTTATAGATAAGAAATAAACCACCGGCCAGCATTACAATACTTGCCAGATCAAATCCTTTATCCCCAATGCTGAACACGGGTTTCCCTTTTTGTGTGAGCAGCCATCCCAGCCCCATCAATAATAAACTGCGGGAAAGAATACCCGTGATCATCCACAACCTTCTTGCTTTCTTTTGATCTTTGATCGATTTTAACCGGTTCAGAATAATACTTACAAAAATTACATTGTCGATACCGAGTACTACTTCCAGTACTACCAGTACAATAAAACTAATGATACTCTCTGATGTAAAAAGATGTTCCATTTTTTGAATTAATTGGCAATGAGCAATAGACAACAAGCAAATAAGTGTGCCAATTGTATATTGCCAATTGCTTATTGCTTATTTAGTAATTGATTATTTATCTTTTTCGAAATAGCTGGTCCTTCATAAATAAAGCCCGTCCACACTTGTACCAGCACTGCGCCTGCTTTTAATTTTTCGTTTGCATCGGCTGCAGTAAAAATACCGCCGCTTGCAATAACGGGAATACTGCCGTTTGTTTTTTGGGTAATGTATTGCACAATTTCAGTGCTTCGCTGCTTCACCGGTAAACCACTTAATCCACCTGCACCGATAGCATTCACAGTTGCAGTATCAGTTGTTAATCCTTCACGGCTGATGGTAGTGTTACTCGCCACCAATCCATCCAGCTGAATTTCTTTTGCAAGGTCAATCACATCATCCAGCTGAGACTGTGTTAAGTCGGGAGCTATTTTTAATAAGATCGGTTTTTCAACAACCGAATCTGTTTTCAGTTTCAAACGTTCAGTACGTAGTGTTTGCAAATGCGAAAGAATTTTGCGTAACGAATCTTTCTCCTGCAGTTCACGCAAACCGGGTGTATTGGGGCTGCTCACATTCACTACGAAATAATCTACATAGTCAAACAGCTCATTAAAGCAGATCTCGTAATCTTTCCATGCATCTTCATTCGGAGTTACTTTGTTCTTGCCTATGTTACCACCGATGATGAGTGATGCGTGATGAGTGATGAGTCGTGAATCGTAACTTGCCTGATCTTCTTGTGTCTTGTGCCTTGTTCCTTGTGCTTCTCTCCATTTTTTCAATCGTTCTGCCACAACTTTTACACCGTCATTATTAAAACCCATGCGGTTGATAATGGCTTTATCTTTTGGTAAACGAAACAAGCGGGGTTTGTCATTACCATCCTGCGGTTTAGGCGTTACAGTACCAATCTCAACAAAGCCAAAGCCCAGCACCTCCAGTTCACGCAGGTACTTTGCGTTTTTATCAAAACCGGCTGCAAGACCAACCGGGTTTTTAAATTCAAGTCCCCAGCTTTCAACAGCCAGTTTGTTATTCTTCACCTGAAAATTGGCAGCCAGTATTTTTTTAATGAAACCAATGGAGCAGAAAAAACGCAGCGCATTCATGGCAAAATAATGCACCTGCTCTGCATCAAATAAAAAGAAAACGGAACGAATCAACTTGTACATGGCTGCGAAGATAAACCCCAAAAGCGGATCACAAATTAACAGCAATCATTTGCTGATATTTCTTTTGAAACCTTAACTTTGAACTAGAAAGTTGCATAAACAACTATTTAACGATTGAACCTAAAATTATTACTATGCAGGAAGCATATATCGTAGCCGGTTACCGAACAGCAGTAGGTAAATCAAAAAGAGGAGGGTTTCGCTTTACACGTCCCGACGATTTGGCCATTGATGTAATCAAAGGCTTACTGGCAAGTGTACCACAACTCGATCCCAAACTCGTGGATGATGTGATTGTGGGTAATGCAGTACCCGAAGCCGAGCAGGGTTTGCAGGTGGGTCGCATTATTGCTGCCCGTGCTGTTGGTTTTCATGCACCGGGTATGACGGTGAACCGTTACTGTGCCAGTGGTCTTGAAACAATTGCAATTGCCACTTCGAAGATCCGCATGGGTATGGCCGAATGTATTATTGCAGGCGGTACCGAAAGCATGAGCCTGGTGCCAACTGCCGGTTGGAAAACAGTGCCTGCTTATTCCATTGCAAAAGACGAACCTGATTATTATCTGAGCATGGGATTAACGGCCGAGGCTGTTGCAAAAGAATACAATGTTAATCGTGAAGACCAGGATCAGTTTGCTTTCAACAGTCATATGAAAGCAAAAGCAGCGATTGAGAATGGGTATTTCAAAAGTGGCATCTTACCTATTACGGTTGAAGAAGTATACCTGAATGAAAAGGGGAAGAAGCAAATAAGAAATTATGTAGTGGATACCGATGAAGGTGTGCGTGCCGATACCAACACTGAATCATTGGCAAAACTGAAACCGGCTTTTGCAGTAAACGGAACAGTTACAGCCGGTAATTCATCGCAAACCAGCGATGGTGCGGCTTTTGTATTGGTGATGAGTGAGCGTTTGGTAAATCAGCTGGGATTAAAACCCATTGCCCGTTTGGTGAACTGTGCATCAGCAGGTGTGCATCCACGCATTATGGGAATTGGCCCGGTGGAAGCGGTGCCCAAAGTATTGAAGCAGGCAGGCATGAACTTGAATGCCATTGATCTGTTTGAATTGAATGAAGCATTTGCATCGCAGGCGTTGGCAGTAATTCGCACACTTGATCTGAATCCTGCAATTGTGAATATCAATGGCGGTGCTATTGCATTGGGTCATCCATTAGGTTGTACTGGCGCCAAACTCACTATCCAGATCACGAACGATATGAAGCGTCTCAACAAGAAATACGGTATCGTAACAGCTTGTGTGGGTGGCGGACAGGGGATAGCGGGTATTATTGAAAATATATCCTGATCATCTTAAGAAACTGTAAAAAGGGAAACGAAAGTTTCCCTTTTTTTAAAATAGATTTTTGGAATTTGAAACTTTGTTGCATTTTTGCAACGATGTTTCAAATGAGCCGTTTAATACTGACGTTGATTTTTCTGTTGGGTGTGCAGCAACTGCAGGCGCAGTGTACCCTCACTCTCTCCGGCCATATCAACGATGCAGAAACGAAGGAGCATTTGGATGAAGCGGTGATTCTGATCAAAGAGCTGAAGCTCACCCAAATTGCTGATAAAGACGGCTTCTTTGTTTTCAAAGGTCTTTGTCCCGGTACATACACACTGGAAGTTACGCATGCCGGTTGCATCCCTGCCGAAAAGCATATTCATCTCAAAGCCGACCTGGAAACAGATATTGATCTGGCGCATGCTGTAACCGAATTGAGTGAAGTGGTGGTGAGTGGTAATCAATCTTCCAAAAATGTAATTCCGGTTAGTGAAATAAAAGGAAAGGCGCTTGAAGCAACCCGTGGTTTAAGTTTAGCAGAGTCGATCAAAAAAATTAGTGGAGTAAGTGTATTGCAAACAGGGGCCAATATTTACAAGCCGGTGATTCATGGCTTGCACAGTAACCGTGTTTTGATTTTAAACAATGGTGTGCGGCAGGAAGCACAGCAATGGGGCAATGAACATGCCCCGGAAATAGATCCCTTTATTGCCAATCGTATCTCCGTCATAAAAGGTGCATCGGCTATCCGCTATGGTGCCGATGCCATTGCCGGTGTTGTATTGGTTGAGCCGAAATTATTACGCTTTGATCCGGGTATTGGCGGCGAGATCAATACTTCATTTTTCAGCAATAACCGGATGGGCGTTTTATCGGCCATGATCGAAGGCAACAGTGCAAAACGTCCTGCTTTCAGCTGGCGATTGCAGGGAACTGCCAAACGTGGCGGGTATGCACGTACACCCAACTACTGGCTGGCCAATTCTGCCAGTGAAGAATATAATTTTTCAGTTACAGCCGGATGGAAAAAACAAGACAGAGGTGCTGAAATCTTTTATTCGCAGTTTAATACAAAGTTGGGTATTTTCTCCGGTGCACATATTGGTAATGTAACCGATCTATGGAATGCTATTCTGGCAAAAGATCCACCGGATTATATTAAAGACGTTGGCTTTTCTTACAATATTGATCGTCCTTATCAATCCATTCAACACCAGTTGCTGAAATTCAAAGCATGGAAAAATACAGGTGATATCGGTCGTTTAAATTTAGTTGTATCAGGTCAGTACAAAAACCCGCCGGAGTTTGATCAAAAAAGGTTTGCCAGCAGCAGTAATGCACCTCAGTTGGATCTAACCATTGGCACAGGTTTGGCCGAAGTGGTGTGGGATCATTTTAATACAGGCGCTTTCAGAGGTACAATCGGAGGTTCGTTCATGTATCAGAACAACAGTTATGTACGTCGTTTATTTATTCCGAATTATGAATCAACCAATGCAGGTTTGTTTGTAATTGAAAAGTGGACAAAAAATAAACTGGATATTGAAGCAGGCATCCGTTTCGACCGGAAATCAATTTATAATACAACTGATAATGGACAGGTAAATACCTATCCAGACAGACTGTTTAATAACGCATCCGGTAATATCGGGTTCAATTATCGCTTTGTTCCATCATTTCGCATCACAGTCAACGCTTCTACTGCATGGCGTGCACCGCAGGTAAATGAATTGTATGCCGATGGGTTGCATCATGGAGCTGCACGTATTGAAAAAGGCGACCCCAATCTTACACCCGAACGCTCAAACAATCTTGCTGCCAACCTGTTGTTCAGCAACAGTAAATGGGATATTGATGCAGGTGTGTATCTGAAACAGATCGATGGATTTATTTTCCTGGAACCAACCTTTCCACCGGAGTTAACAATTCGTGGTGCGTTTCCATCGTTTCGTTATACACAAACCAATGCACGGTTGAGCGGCCTTGATTTTTCGGCAGCGTATCAATTTGATGCACACGTAGCAGCTTCTGTAAAAGCATCGTTGTTACGAGCCTGGGATAAACAGAAAAAGCAATGGCTCATTCAAATGCCTGCCGACCGATATGAAGCGGCTGTGGAATATAATTTCGGCAATGCACGAAAAATAAATGAAACGTATATCAGTCTCAACAGCACATGGGTGCTGGAGCAAACAAGAGTTCCATCAACAGGTAATATTGAAGTGCCGGGTACATCCATCAAACAATCCGATTATCTCAATCCTCCACCGGCGTATTTTTTGCTTGGGTTGGAAGCAGGAACAAAATTGAAAATGAAACACAGTAACTGGAGTTTTATTTTATCGGTTACCAACGTTACTAATAAAGCTTACAGAGATTATATGAATGCATTCCGGTATTTCAGTGATGAAATGGGACGTAATATTTCGCTGCGGGTACGCATACCATTTGATCTGAAGCACATACACAAATCGTAAATCAATCATTCAACTTAAATTTTATGAAAATGAAGCACTTGAAATTTTTAGCAGTAGTGATGCTGGGCGGACTGATTTTGGCCGGTTGTAAAAAGAAAAACAATGAAGAAGAAAATGAAGAAGAACTGATCACAACCGTGAATGTAAAATTAACAGCGGCTGGTGCTGCCACGCAAACCTTTACATGGAAAGATGTAGATGGTCCCGGTGGTAACGCTCCGCAAATCGGTACTATTACACTTTCACCGGGTGTTACCTACGCATGCGAACTTGAGTTTTTAGATGAGAGTAAAACGCCGGCTGAAAATATTACTGATGAAATAGAAGAAGAAGATGACGATCACCAGATCTACTACGAGGTATCAACTGCTGCACTTACAATTGGCAGTTTAAATACTGATGCACGTGGATTGCCATTAGGCATTACATCGAGCTGGGTGGCAGGTACTAACAGTAGTGGTTCTGTTAAAATTACTTTGAAGCACAAGCCTGGTGTAAAAGCTGCTGGCGACCTGGTTACAAAAGGTGAAACAGATATTGAAATTTCATTCCCTGTAGTTATTCAATAATACTGCGTACACATTCTTTTTAAAAGCCGCAGTAATGCGGCTTTTTCGTTTTGCAACACTTGATTACTTTTAAGGTATGAATGAGTTATCCATCACCACACCTGCT
>CAYMSG010000176.1:0-7538 GCA_964392955.1 uncultured Chitinophagaceae bacterium
ATCATTCAAAAACAATAAAACTTTAATACTATGACAATGGTAAAATTGCACAGCCCCGTTCAGAAAAACATCAACACATTTTTTGATGAGTTTTTCAATGAACTGCCAGCATTTGGCAAAACAGTGAACAACATTTTTTCGCCAGCGGTAAACATCCTCGAAACTTCTGAGGCGTATCACCTGGAGTTGAATGCCCCCGGCCGTAACAAAGAAGATTTCAGCATCAACCTCGACAAGGGTTTGCTCACGATCAGTTACGAGAAAAAAGAAGAAGCAAAAAATGAAGATGTAAAAGTAGTACGCCGTGAGTTCAGCTACCAAAGCTTTAAACGCAGCTTTACTGTAGATGAAAAAATCAATACAGATGGCATCCAGGCGAAATACGAAAATGGTTTGCTGAAATTATATCTTCCAAAACAAGCGGAAGAAAAACAACCCGTGAAAACGATCAGTATTCAGTAATGATTTTTATATAGCTTGTTTTATAGCAGTTGGTTTTGGTTTATCCCCCGTTGTTTTTACAACGGGGTTTTTTATTTGTATTAACAACTGTTTCCGCATTGATGGCTATCTTCGCCAATATCGACATGAAGACCTCTTTAACCTTTTTACTTGGATGTTTACTTGTGTTTGCTGCAAAAGCACAGGATGTGCTGCCCGACACAATTCCCACCGAACCGGTAAATGTAGATACGGTATTACGTATCCGCAATCTCAATCCCTACTTCACATTGCATGTAGATAGTTCACTGAGCTATAAATTAGAGATCAACAAAGAGTTGAAAAACTATTATTGGTATCTCAAAAATTCACCTGTAGGATTGCGGATCAACAAAGACAATGGTTTACTCACATTTAAAGCAGAGAAAGCCTACTTTCTTTCCGGCCGTTTAAAGTATGATGTGGAATACAAAGTACAGGTAGGTGTGCAGAACCTGAATAATGCAGACGAAAAACTGGATACGTTTTTTACCATCGTTTTTTTTAACACTGAGATCATTGCTTCCAAGATCCGTCCATCTGTTTCCTCAACGGTTACTGTTTACGAAGGTGATACCACACGGTTTGTACTGAATTGTGAAAACGGAAACTTCCCCATTGAATACATCAATTTTGAAAGCAGCGCCCCTATTACCCCCGCTTACCCCATCAACAGTTGCAAAGATGAATTTGTATGGTGGATACCGTATGATTTTGTAAAAGACAACGACACGGGAAAAATAAAAGCATTTAATCTCTTATTCATTGGCTCCGATAAATTCAGGAACAAAGACACCGCCGTGGTACGTGTTATTGTACGGGATGCCATCAATTATCCGTTGAAACGACAGGAGTACGATAAACTTGTAAGTGATTACAACCGCTACATCCAGCAGTTGAAATTTACGTTCCGTACAATGGATCGAAAGATCAAAAAAACAAGAAACCGACGTGTGGCATTTGACATGACCTCTTCCTCTTCTGCATTGGCCGGAACAATCCTCAGCACTTCTACCAACGATAGCCAGAAAAACGTAGGCCGTGTATTACCGGCAGTGGGTGTTACGTTGGTGCCGGTGAAAGAAGCCGTTGCTCCCAATAAGGTAAATGATCAAAACTCTGTTTCGCAGGTACGTACCAGCATCCGGCGACTGGAGTATATTCTTTCAGAAAATGTTTTGATCGGCGAAAAAGATCCTGATATTCTTGCGAAAACAAATAAACTCCGGGCCGATCTCAAACAAATACAACTGCAGCTCATTGATGTACCGCTGGAAGAAATTGAAATAAGCGATCAGAAAGATGCCAATAAATATTTCGATGACCCGAAAGTGAATAAGAAATACCGCTCCAGGAAAAGATAATAAAAAGTCCCGTTTTGCAACGGGACTTTTTATTGATGATGCATCACATCAGTATCAGTTACAATTCTCTTTTCTTCTGGTATCAATGAGGTATTGAATTTTCCATTGCCCGTTGATGCGTACTAATTGAAATGAGTTTACTCCGCAATGGCTGAAATTCCCTTTATAATAAAACTGATAAGGCGTCCATACACTGGCCAATGCCCCGTCAATATGAACAGCTCCGAAACTGATCCGCTCATCGGCATCTCCTTTGGTTGATTTGCCAACAAACGATGCAAATCCTGCCACTTCATCTGTACGGATCATAGTACCACCTTCTTTGTTACGACTGATGGTTTGCAGCACAGCCCAATCGGAGAATACATTTTTCACAGCAACAGAATCAGCGGTTTTCATTGCTGTAAAGAGATTGTTAATAACAGCCTTTACTGAATCCTCGGTTGTTTGTGCATGGAGTGAAACAGTGAACAGCATTGTTAAAGAAAGCGTAAGAACGTATTTCATGTGATTTGTTTGAAACCTTTGGCAGGTTGTTTGGATTACAAGAATAAAAAATTACAAACTATGCGAAATCTAAAATTGTACAAATGGTCACTGGTGCTGATGGTGTTTGTTACAAGTACCGCATCGGCTCAGATCTTCCCGAAAGCAAGCGATATATTTGGCAACCGTACAAACAAACCTGTGGTACGGCAGGATGGCAGCCGTCAATGGCCCGATGGTACTATCCAATACCCCAACGGTACAACCAGATATCCGGATGGAGCTATACGCTATCCCGATGGACGTATGGAATATCCCCGTAATCAACGAAACAATAATTGGGGAAACAACAATCACCACAATTGTGGACACAACATGCCCCCGGGACAGGCTAAGAAAAAATATGGTGGCCATGCCCGTGATTATGCAAAAGGAAAAAAGAACTGCAATCACAACCGTGGCAACCGGGACAGGGATTGGGATGATGACGACAGAACTGTAAGAAGGTATCCGCAGCAATACCCGCAGTATCCCAGCTATCCGCAATACCCCGGTGGTACACAGCAAGGCGGTGGAAAGCGCCCCAGCCGCACTACCAACCCCAATATGTAAAGAGCAGAAGTTGAGATAAAGAAAACGCCCCTTGATTGTTCAAGGGGCGTTTGTTATTTGTAAAAGCGGTTGATTAATATCCTAATATCTTCAACATGCTTTGTGCTGTTTGTTCCTTGGCATATACCCAGTCAACCAGCTTGCCGTTTTTGTCGTGCCCAACAATAATATGTTTGGGCGATGGGATCATACAATGCTTGATACCGCCATATCCACTGATCTGATCCTGGTAAGCACCCGTATGAAAAAATCCTACATACAACGGCTCGGCTCCTGCTTCGCCATTCAGCTTCGGCAAAAACACTTCGTTGATGTGTTCTTCAGAATCGTAATAATCATGACTGTCACAGGTAATACCACCCAACACCACACGTTGATACTCATTATCCCACTTGTTGATCGGCAGCATCAGAAACTTTTCACCAATGCCCCATGTATCAGGTAAAGTGGTGATGAACGATGAATCGATCATGTACCAGTTCTCACGGTCGTTCTGTGTTTTTTGTGCCAACACAGAATAAATATGCGCCATGCTTTCACCAACCGTAAAGCTGCCAAACTCTGTGTAAATATTTGGCATTGGAACACCTGCTTTTTTACAGGTTTTTTTGATGGTTGCTACAATTTCATTGATCATGAACTGGTAATCGTAATCAAACCCAAGCGAGTGCTTGATGGGGAAACCACCACCGATATTAATTGAATCCAGCTCCGGACAAATTTTCTTCAACTGGCAATACAGGTTTACAACTTTGTTCAATTCACTCCAGTAATAAATATCATCTTTAATGCCCTTGTTCAAAAAGATGTGCAGCATCTTTAACTGAAACCGATCTTCATTCCCTTCGATCTTATCCACATAAAATTCAAGAATATCCCGGGCCCTTATGCCAAGGCGTGAGGTATAGAAGGGAAAGTTGGGTTCTTCTTCAGCTGCTACACGTATACCCAACTTGAACGGTACCTTCACTGTTTTTTTATACTGCTGCAACTCTTCTTTGTTATCGAGAATAGGCGTAACATTTTTAAACCCTGTGTTCAATAACTTGGCAATACGGGTAATGTAGCTTTTCTGTTTGTACCCGTTGCAGATGATCTGGATATCCTTGTTGATTTTTTTCTTCTGGTACAGTTTATTAATGATCTCGATATCGTACGCAAACGATGTTTCCAGGTGCACCTCATTCTTCAGGGTTTCTTCCACCACAAAAGAGAAATGGCTGCTCTTGGTACAATAGCAATAAAAATACTTGCCTTCGTACCGGTGTTTTTTAAACGCCGCATCAAACATCTTCTTCGCCTTTTTGATCTGCATCCCGATCTTGGGCAAATAGGTAAGCTTCATGGGCGTACCATATTTATCGATCAGGGCTTTCAGGTCAAGATTATTGAACTGCAGATACCCGTTTTGTAAGTGAAAATCTTCCTGCGGAAAGTTGAATGTTTGATGGACCAGGTCGGTGTACGTTTGGTTGGTCAGTTGGAAATTGCGTGGGTCGTTTGTCACCTTTAAAATTTTGCACAAACTTATTGTAAAAAAGCATGCACAGGCATGAAGTTTTTTGGAGGAGGAGAAGAGGCAGTGAGCAAAAGCTATGAGCGTTTAGCTGTGAGCTGTGAGCAAAACAAAAAACCCCGACTTGTACAGTCAGGGTTTGTATCAATCAATTGATGATTTATTTTACTGAATCAACCAGTTTCTTAAAGCTGGCAGGTTCGTTCATCGCCAAGTCAGCAAGGATCTTACGGTCAAGATCAATATTCTTAGCTTTGAGTTTGTTGATGAACACAGAATACGTTAACCCTTCTTCACGAACGGCAGCGTTGATACGTGCGATCCACAATGCACGGTATTCTCTCTTTTTCAATTTACGACCAACATAACTGTAGGTCATCCCTTTTTCTACAACGTTTTTGGCAACGGTATATACGTTTTTACGTTTGCCATAAAAGCCTTTGGCTTGCTTGAGTATTCTTTTGCGACGGGCTTTAGACGCAACTGAGTTTACTGAACGGGGCATATCTTAATGTTTTTAAATTATAAATGTGTGTTTACAGTTGCCTCTTATTTCAGACGCAATAAACGTTTTACAAAGTGTACATGAGATTGTGCTACTTCTCCGTCCTTACGCATGTTACGCTTACGTTTCTTTGACTTTTTTGTGAGGATGTGACGCTTGAAACTCTTCTGATGCATGATCTTTCCAGTGCCGGTTACTTTAAACCTTTTTTTGGCACTCGAGTTCGTTTTTACCTTTGGCATTTGTATGCGCTTTAAGAATGATACCCGGCTGGCGGCGTTGCACGGGCAACACACTTAGGGGGCCGTTTGGGCAATATGAGCTTTGGTAAGCTCCCCGTTTTGGGAGCGCAAATGTAGGAAAATAACTGCTAAAAGAGGGAAAACTGGTTAGTTTTTTTGCCGCTAACGAAGAAACATCCAGAAGAACGTCATGTCGAGGCACGAGACATCGCTACGATTGGAGACTCTCCGAAACCCGGGACACCGCTCCTTCATCGAGCTGAAATTTCCAGTTAGCACCGGATAAATAAACAAAAAACCGCCTCTTTCAAGGCGGTTCCACTATTATTCAGCATTTTCTTTCTTCTTCTTAGCCGTTTTCGGCGCAATGATCATCAACATCCGCTTGCCTTCCAACTTTGGTAAGCCTTCCACCTGGCCGGCATCTTTGAGCCGCTCGGCGAATTTCAGCAATACCAGCTCCCCTCTTTCCTTGAACTGAATGGCACGACCTTTAAACTGCACGTAGGCTTTCACCTTATTTCCTTCTTTGAGGAAGTTCTCGGCATGCTTGGCCTTAAAGTCAAAGTCATGATCGTCGGTATTGGGAGTAAAACGGATCTCTTTCAATTCAGCCGATTTACTTTTCGACTTCATCTCTTTCTCTTTCTTCTTCTTCTCGTAGAGAAATTTATTATAGTCAATTGCTTTACACACGGGAGGAACAGCCTGTGGAGAAATCTCTACCAGGTCGAGCCCTAATTCCTGTGCAATCTGCAATGCTTTTTGTGTGGGATAAACACCTACTTCAATGTTTTCACCAACCAGGCGTACTTCCGGTACACGGATCATGTGGTTGATGCGATGCTCTGGTTCTTTACGGGGAACAAAACGTCCCCTTGGAGGTCTTGATGGAAATGCCATATTCGAGTGCCCTCATCCCCTTACCGGAGGGCGATTGATTTTTAATTTTTATTGTTTACTCTTTAGGGGAAAGAGTGGTTATTCTGCTATCCGTTCGCTGATCTCGGTAACCGCTGCGGCAATGAATGCATCAGCGTCCATGGTACCTGCATCACCTTTGCCCTGTTTACGTACTGCCACTTTTCCTTCGTTTACCTCTTTCTCGCCTACAACCAGCATGTACGGCACACGGGCCAGTTCTGTATCTCGGATCTTCTTACCGATCTTTTCGCTCCGGTCGTCAATCTCTGCACGAATATCTGCTTTTTTCAGCTTTTGCAACAGGGTTTTTGCATAATCCATAAACTTATCACTGATCGGCAGGATTTTTACCTGCAGCGGCGCCAGCCACAACGGGAATTTGCCCGCATAGTGTTCCAGCAAAAAGCCAATGAAACGCTCGTGTGTACCCAATGGTGCACGGTGAATGATCAGCGGCACTTCGGGTTGATTATTTTGATTGGTGTACGACAGTTTGAATTTGTTACCACTGTTGAAATCAACCTGGTTGGTAGCAAGTGTGAACTCACGACCGATGGTGCTCCAGATCTGTACATCGATCTTGGGACCATAAAACGCCGCTTCGTCCTGTACTTCTACAAACGGAATATTTGATTCAATGAGCACTTTACGCACCATTGATTCGGTTTCTTCCCACAGCTCCGGTTCATTCACATATTTCTGACCACGCTTGGCCGGATCGTGTAAACTCAAACGCATTACATATTTATCGATCCCGAAAATTTTGAAATACTTGAGGTACATATCATTTACTGCACGAAACTCCTGCGCAAAATCTTCACGGCCGCAGTAAATATGTGCATCGTTCATATGCAGACAACGTACACGCATCAACCCAAACAATTCCCCACTCTGTTCATAACGGTAACAGGTACCATATTCGGCTATACGGAACGGTAAGTCTTTATAGCTTTTCGGCTCGGCATCAAATATTTTATGATGATGCGGACAGTTCATGGCCTTGAGATAATATTTCTCTCCGTCCATTTCCATGGGCGGAAACATACTATCGGCATAATACGGCAAATGCCCACTGGTGAGGTACATGCTTTCTTTGGCAATATGCGGTGTTACCACACGCTTGTAACCGGCTGCCGCTTCTGTTTCCTTGGCCAGCTTTTCCAGTTCTTCAATAATGATGGTTCCGTTTGGCAACCACAAAGGCAGGCCCGGACCAGTATCATCATCCATTGTATAAATGCCCAGCTCCTTACCCAGTTTGCGGTGATCACGCTTCTTTGCTTCTTCCAGCATCGCCAGGTATTCATCTAACTCCTTTTGTGAAGGGAAGGTTACACCATACACACGTGTCAACTGTTTGTTTTTTTCATCACCTTTCCAATACGCACCTGCAATAGAAGTGAGTTTGA
>CAYMSG010000177.1:0-7493 GCA_964392955.1 uncultured Chitinophagaceae bacterium
GGCCACTGAATCGGCCTGGCCATTTCTTCCACCTGCAATCCTTCTCCAGTTAAATCCATCATTTGAAGTCCATACGCCTACTGTATCCCGATTGTTATTCCTTCCGGAAAAAGCAGCATAAAAGCGGGTGCCGTCTTTGGAAATAGCGATATCAGTAGCTAATGCAGCTAAAGACTGATCTGTATCCTCAATTCCCAATACGTACCCAAATGTGGAACCGCTGGGAGCTGCAAAACCATCAAGGGAAACAAATATGTAATTAAGCGTTGCAAAAAATACATAGCCCCGATTGTCAACCTGAATGTTGAAGATGATGTCGAAAATATTATCGAGTTGCTCTTTGTTTCTGGTTCCGGCTGTAATACTCACTTTGCTCCATGTAAGACCGTTATCGGTTGACTTTAGAATCCCATTACCAGTTGCAATTGGAAAAGTCGGATATCCTGCGGATGCACCAAGCAGTTCGCCGGTTCCTGCATACCATGTATCTTGAGAGCCTGGGCGTGGATCTTGGGCAAAACAACTGATATTTCTCATCAACGAAGTATCAACATTTACATACGACCAGGTGGCACCGCCATTTGTTGAACGGAAAATACCCCCTGAAATGCCGCCTGCCAACATCACATTATTATTTCGCATATCATAAGCAACAGCTCTTGTCCGTCCCCCGTTTTGTGAGGGGCCTGCTGCTGTATACGTATTGTTGATCGTTTGGCGGAACCCAACTGCTCTCTGCCTGTTTTGAATGGTAGTCAGCAATGCATTTTCTTTTTGCCGGATATCTCTTGGAATCGTTCCTGTTGCAGGGTCGTGCAACATCTTCCATTCGTACAACCATCTCTTGTAACCACCTTCTTCTTTTTCTTCGTTATGCTGTAAACGAAGACTGACTGACTTTTTCTTGTCATCAAGGTTTGTTTTTGTAAAATGGTAAATTGCCAGGCTCGAAAAAAGAACCACAAAAGCTGCAAGGGAAATGTAGGCTGTTTTACGCATCGGACATGAATTGAAATTAGAGAAGTAAGTTATGAATTTTCAGCTGAAATAACTGTAGTGCATAACGATGCGGGCCGAAAGAAGTTCAATTGGTAAAACAAAAAACCATCGCCGGAGCGATGGTTTTTGCGGTGAGGGCGGGATTCGAACCCGCGGTACAGAGTTACCCGTACGGCAGTTTAGCAAACTACTGATTTCAGCCACTCATCCACCTCACCGACTGAAATTTTAAGGGTGGCAAAAATAAAGATTCGCACCCATACAACCCAAAAAAAGAAAAATGATTTGTTTTATTGATGTACAAAGGGTGGTTCACGAAAATTTTTCCAGCAATTCAGAAAAGCTCAGCGTTTCCTGTATACCTGTTGACAGATTCTTTACATTGCAGGTACTGCTCTCCAGTTCCTTGGTGCCAATGATTACGATAAACGGGATCTGCTTTTTCTCGGCATATTTGAATTGTTTATCGAATTTGCTGTTTTCGTGATACAGTTCACAGGCAATGCCTTTGTTGCGTAGCTGCTGCATCAGTTCAAATGCTTTTTTGCTTTCAGCATCGCCAAGATTAAAGAATAGAAGTCTGGTTCCTGTATGTACATCCGCCGGGAACAGTTTCAGTTCGTCCATTACATCATAAATACGATCTACCCCAAATGAAATTCCAACACCGGGAATATTGGGTACACCAAATAAACCGGTGAGATCATCATACCGGCCGCCACCGCCAATACTTCCCATCTGCACATGGTTCGCTTTAACTTCGAAGATAATGCCGGTGTAATAATTTAAACCACGGGCCAGTGTAAAATCGAATTGCAGATTGGTGATTGCAGCTTGCAGGTAAACTGTTTCCAATTCGTCAATACCCTGCTTCCCTGTTTCTGTTTCACCCAGCAATGATTTGATCTGCTGCAGTTTTTCTTCATTAGTACCTGTGATGAGTAAGTATTTTTCAATGATTGTTATCTGCTCAGCTGTTAATCCACGCTGCGTTAATTCTTCTTTTACTTTTTCTAAACCGATCTTGTCTAACTTGTCGATTGCAACAGTAATATCAACCATCTTTTCGCTGCCACCACATACTTCAGCTAATGCAGCCAGTATTTTGCGGCTGTTGATCTTAATGGTTACATCAACGCCGAGCTTCTGAAAAACGGTTGCATAAATATTTGCCAGCTCTACTTCGTTGAGTAATGACTTACTACCCACCACATCGGCATCGCATTGATAAAACTCACGGTAACGACCTTTCTGCGGACGATCGGCCCTCCATACCGGCTGTACCTGGTAGCGTTTGAACGGCATCGTTAGTTGATGATGATTCATAGCTACATAACGGGCAAACGGAATAGTGAGATCGTATTTTAATGCACGCTCAGTAATTGAACTTGTGTTTTTTCCTGCCAATACTTTCCCAAACTCTTCTTTTGCTGATTGATGTTTTGCAGGATTATCCAGTCCGTTATTCAAAATTTTAAAAATCAGTTTATCGCCTTCTTCGCCATATTTACCCATCAACGTATCCAGGTTTTCCATAGCTGGTGTTTCCAAGGGTTCAAACCCATATACTTCAAAAACAGATTTGATTGTATTGAAAATATAAGTACGCTTGCGAACAACATCTGCTCCAAAATCTCTTGTGCCTTGCGGTAATGATACATTCACCTTCGCCATTATTCAGTTTATGGTTTGTAGTTTATAGTTTATGGTTGCTGCACTCAAATCATCCATCCGACATCTTCTTACTTCTTATTTCGTACTTCTGTATTATCTTCTCACATGCTGCATCGATCATTTCGTACACTTTATGATAGCCATCTTCTTTTCCATACCAGGGATCAGGAACGGCCCTGTTTTCACCCGGGTGCAATTCATTCAACAGCAGGTCTACTTTTTCTTCGTTCCACAATTGGCCGCTCATTTGTTTTACATCTATATAATTGCTGCTGTCCATTACATAAATAAAATCATAGTGCAGAAAATCCTCTTTTACAAATTGCCTTGCACGTTGGTGGCTGATATCAACTCCGTTCTGTTTTGCCACTTTAATGCTTAAGTGATGCGGCGGTTCGCCCGCATGCCAGGCACCTGTGCCGGCACTTTCTACTGTCCATTGCAATCCGGCTTGCCATGCTTTTTGTTGCAGTACGCCTTCAGCCAACGGGCTTCTGCAAATATTTCCCAAACAAACCATTAAAATGCGCATGGCCGCAAAGATAAGTTGCCTGTTGCAAGTTTAAAGTTTGAAGTTCAACGTTGTTATTTTGTACCTCGTACTTTATACTTCGTACTTCTGTTTGTGGATTTATTTCTGCAACGCATCTCACTACAGAACAGTAAATGATCAATCACTGTTCTCTAAACAATCGTTTCAACATCAGTCGGCCGACGTACATGCAATGAACTTTTGTTTTTCATGCAATCGTAAAACACGAACAGGGCATATGATGAGTCGTATGCACTCGCAGCCTGTTCATTTTTCACAACCAAACTGTAAAAACATGAAAAGCGAACAAATTTTAACGGCCGATCTGTTGGATATTTTATTTGAAAACAGGAACAAAGCATACGGTGCTTATTCCATCCGCAAAGCCTATCCCACACACCTTAAAAAAGCGCTGGGGATAATGCTGCTGCTGGTAACTACGGCATCGCTTTATGTAATGAGTAAACCCAAAAAGAATACATCGTACACGCCACCGACGGCGGATACAATCGTTGTAAAACTTACCGAGTTCAAAGAACCGGAACAACCGAAAGAACAACCACCGCAACGAACTGTGGCCGAACAACCGCCCACAAAGCCCGACTTTGTTCCAACCATTGTAGATGATGATCAGGTAATGAACGATGTGCCGGATCGCACAGATACAACAACTTATAATCCAGGTCCCGAAAATAACCCCGGCACACCCGGTGGCGAGCAATTTATCCAGGCCAAGCAAGGACCGGAAACCATCATTACACCTGATCCGCCGGTAACACCTGCACCCGAAGTACCTGCGATTGTTGAGCACCCTGATGAGAAACCGGAATTTCCGGGTGGTATTGAGGCGTGGATTCGTTACCTCCAGCGCATGCTCCGTGTGCCCGATGATCTGGAAGCAGGCGACCGAAAAACTGTGCGGGTAAAATTTGTAGTGAATATGAATGGTGAAGTAACCGATGCCATTATTACCCAAAGCGCCGGTAAGGAGTTCGATAAGGAAGTGCTGCGGGTGATTGGCCGTATGCCCAAGTGGAAACCAGGCAAGCAGCGGGGAAAACCAGTGGCCTCCTATTTTACACAACCGGTAACCTTTACCGCACCGGAAGAGTAAAAATTAATTAACTTGCCCGCTCCCTAAAACAGTTGCATGTCAATACAGGAAGATTTCAGGAAAAAAAATAAGCCCATCAATGTAAAAGCAGTATTTGATATTGTCATGGGCATTGTATATGTAGTTGTTGGGGGAGCGTTGGCATTGTCGAAGTACATCGGGCTGAATATTACTTTTCCGCCGCCTGAATCGATCATGATTTTTGGAATTGCAGCATTCATCTACGGTGCTTTCCGGATTTTCCGGGGCATCAAAACTTATAATAATCCTTCATAGCGCATGAATAAGTGGTGTTTGATTTTGTGTGTGGTATTTTCTTTTTCCTTCTTATCCTGCAGGGATCAGAAGCGGCAACCGACCGACACAGCAACCAATGGAACCATCCACATCAGTGTGGATGAGTCGTTTAAACCTATTATAGAAGAACAGATACTGGTTTTCGAAGCATCCTATCCCAATACAAAAATCATTGCCCACTACAAACCAGAAGCTGAATGCTGGAAAGATGTGATGAACGATAGTGTTCGTATGGTGATTGTTACGAAAAAGGTAACACAGGATGAGGCCCGTTATTATTCTGATTCTTTAGGTTTATATCCCAGGAGCGAACTGCTGGCACGGGATGCCGTTGCATTGTTAGTGAACAGAAATGCACCCGATTCTGTTTTTACAAAAGAAGAAGTGGTCGAAATGTTGCTTGGCACAGGAAAATTGCCCTATAAACCGGTTTTTGATGGGGTAAATGCAACCAGTACGGTACGTTTTGCCATCGATAGTATTCTGAAAGGGAAAATGCTGAATACATCGGTGATCACAGCGGCCCGAACCAGTAAAGAGGTGGTTGACTATATAGCACAAAATCCCGGCTATGTTGGATTTGTGGGTGTAAGCTGGATCGGAAACCCGGAAGATGTGCAGCAATTGGAGCAGTTGAAAAAAGTGCGGATCGCCTGGCTTCCATGCGATAGTTGTGATGAAGCAGGCACATATACCAAACCCTGGCAGGAAGATATTTTAACAAGGCGTTATCCTTACTCGAGAGAGATCTATTACGTCTTAAAAGAAAATCACCAGGGATTGGGAAAAGCATTTGTGAATTTTATGAATAGCGACAGGGGGCAACTGATTTTCAGAAGAGGGTATCTTGTACCGGGCCGAAGGATCTTTATGCTGCGGGAAACCCAGCTGAAATTAGTACCACCTGTAAAAGAATAATTTTAATATTTTTACCGTCCCTGACAATCGAATTACTTAAACCAAAGAACAAAGAAAAAATGAAACGATCACTCAGTTTAGCATTTGTGGCAATGTTTTTTGTGCAGCTTTTGTTTGCGCAGTCGTTGGAAGAAGGAAAAAAATTCATGTACTACGAGCGTTACAACAGCGCCAAAGATGTATTTGAAAAATTAGTGACAGAAAATCCTAAAAATGAAGACGCTGCCTATTGGTTAAGTCAGGCTTACATTGGGCTGGAAAATGTTGCCAAAGCAAAAGAAGTATTGCAGGCTGCTTTGCAGATCAAGTCCACTTCTCCTATCTTATTGGCTGGTATGGGTCATGTTGAGTTATTGGAAAATAAAACAACAGATGCCCGTAACCATTTTGACATGGCGATCAATGAGAGCAAATCGAAAGATATCGATGTGTTGCATGCTGTTGGTCGGGCCAATGCATATACGAAAGCGGGTGATGCCAATTACGGGATCACACAATTACAAAAAGCTACAACCGTTAAAAAATTCAATGATGCTTCTGTATTCATAACCATTGGCGATGCATATCGTAAGTTGGTAGATGGTGGTAATGCAGTGCTTGCGTTTAAAAATGCATTAACCCTTGATCCCAAACTTGCTGCTGCCAAGCACAAGGAGGGACTGATCTACGAAAGCCAGAAAAATAAAGAATATTTCCTGCCGGCATTTGAAGAAGCGGTAGCCATGGATCCGAATTACGGCCCTGCTCACTACTCTTTGTATTTCTATTGGTATTTCAGGGATGTTACAAAGGCAGAGGAATATCTCAATAAATACATCGCAGCTATTGACAGTGATCCACAAAATGATTATTACCGTATTGATTTGAAATATGCATCCGGACAGTTTACCGAAGCAATTGCGCAGAGTGATGCCTTAATTAATAAAGTAGGTGCTAATGTGATCAAGCCACGTATCTACCGTTTAAAGGCATATAGTTATAAATCATTAGCAGAAAAAGCTCTGAAAGAAAAAGATACAGCTACAGCAGTAGCACAGTTTGCAAATGCTAAAAAGAGCATCGATGTGTTTTTCCAAAAAGAAAAACCTGAAGAAATTGTACCAAAAGATTATGAATTGATTGGTGATGTACTGGCTGGTACTCCCGGCAGTCAATCACAAGCATATACTTATTACGAGAAAGCGATGAATGCTGATACATCTCAGGATAACAAAGCCTCTTACCTGCAAAAAGCGGTTGACTTTGCAAAAAAGCAAGGTGATAAGCAGGCTACAGCCTACTGGTTGGAAAAGCAATATCATGCAAAGAAAAGTCCGAGCAATGTAGACTTGTATAATCTGGGTCGTACCTATTTTGATGCAGGTGCTGATGGTGATTTCGCTTATTACCGTAAGGCAGATAGCATTTTTGCAGTTTACACAGAGCAATATCCAGATCAGGCATACGGTTACTACTGGCGTGCACGTTGTAACTGGAGTATTGATACCAGCATGGTTAACGGAATGGCAAATCCTCATTTTGCAAAATTTGTAGAGGTAGCCTCTGCCAGCAAGGATTCTGTTTCTTTCCGTCCGCAGGTAAAATTGGCGTATAAATACTTTATTGGCTATAACATTTTTGTAAAGAAAGATTATAAAGTGGCAATTGAGTTTTGCGATAAAATTCTGGCCATTGATCCCGCCGATTCTGAAGCAACAGAATACAAACGCCAGCTTACCGGTAATAAATCGCAGGCTACCGGCAACGGTAACAGCAAAGCCACCGGCCGTGTAAACAGCAATTCGGTAACAACAAATGCTGAACGAATGAAGCTTTTATACAGTTAACTGAATCGTAAATAAGCATATTCATTGATCCCTCCGCAACAGCGGGGGGATTTTTATTTTATATCAGGGAATTTCGGTTACCCTGCCTTATTTTTGCGGCATTCAAAACCGTCTTTACATGCAATGGTTTTTC
>CAYMSG010000178.1:0-7037 GCA_964392955.1 uncultured Chitinophagaceae bacterium
ATAAGCGGTGCCATGTGCAATAGCCTGCATCGCCAGATCTTTCTTACCGGTTGTTTTTCCATTTACACTAAACTTGGCACTTGAACCCAATGGTGTTGATTTCGATTTTTGTCCGCCGGTATTACTGTACACTTCGGTATCCAGTACCATGATGTTTACATTTTCGCCGGTGCTCAACACATGATCCAAACCACCATAACCAATATCGTAAGCCCAACCATCACCACCAATAATCCAGATTGATTTTTCTTCTAAGAAATCTGCCAGGTGGAAAAGATTCAACGCTGCCATGGAACGTTCACCACTCAATCTGCGTTTCAGTTCTTTTACCAACTCATGTTTTTCATGAACAGCTGCTTCTGTAGTATCGTTGTTATTTAAAATTTTATCAACCAGCTCTTCACCTACCATGGGTCTCAACTCATCGAGCAGTTGCATGGCCATTTCTTTTTTCTTTGTACTGGCCATACTGATACCTAAACCAAACTCTGCATTGTCTTCAAACAAACTGTTTGCCCATGCCGGACCAACACCTTCTTTATTTTTTGTCCAAGGTGTAGTTGGCAGGTTACCGCCGAAGATGGATGAACAACCTGTTGCATTGGCAACAATCATACGCTCACCAAACAACTGTGTTAAGAGTTTAATGTACGGTGTTTCACCGCAACCGGCACATGCACCGCTGAACTCAAACAACGGCTGGAAGAATTGTGAACCCTTCACCGTATTCTTATTCACCCTTGTACGATCAACTTCAGGCAGTGTTAAGAAATAATCCCAGTTTTCTTTTTCCTGTTCCTGGATATCTGTTTTATCCATCATGTTGATGGCTTTATGACCGGGATCTGTTTTGCTCGTAATCGGACAGAACTCCACACACAATGTACAACCGGTACAATCTTCTGTTGATACCTGTAAGGTGTAGGCTTCTGTTTCTTTGTTCCACTCTTTACCAATCGGGTCAACATGTTTCCAACCATCGGGTGCATCAGCCAGCAATGCTTTGTCATACACTTTTGGACGAATCGCTGCATGCGGACAAATCATAAAACATTTACCACACTGTGTACACAAACTGGTATCCCAAACAGGAACTGCATCTGCAATATTGCGTTTCTCCCATTTGGTTGTTCCGCTTGGGAAGGTGCCATCCACAGGAAATGCACTCACCGGTAACTCATCGCCTTCGCCTGCAATAATTTTACCCAACACCTGTTTTACAAAATCTGGTGCGGCATCGGGTACAGGCGCATCAATTGGTTTATCGCCAATTACATATTGTGCATAATCCACTTCGTACAAATTGGCCAATGTTTGATCAACGGCATCGTAGTTCTTTTGTACAACCGCTTCACCTTTTTTCCAATAGGTATCGTAAATAGCTTCTTTAATTTTTGCAATGGCTTCTTCACGAGGCAACACGTTACTGATAGCGAAGAAACAGGTTTGCAGGATTGTATTGATGCGGTTACCCATGCCTGCTTCTTTTGCTACGGTGTACGCATTAATGGCATAGAACTTTAATTTTTTATGTACAATCTCTTCCTGAATCTTCTTCGGCAACTTGCTCCACAGTTCTTCTTTTTCATACGGAGCATTCAGCAGAAATACAGCACCTTCTTCTGCATCTTTTAAAATATCGTACTTGGTTAAATAGTTGAAGTGATGGCAGGCCACAAAGTTTGCAGACTGTACCAGGTAAGTTGATTGAATGGGGTTCTTACCAAAACGCAGATGCGATACAGTTAATGAACCAGATTTTTTTGAATCATATACAAAATAACCCTGCACATGATCATTGGTTTTATCGCCAATGATTTTGATGGAGTTTTTGTTGGCACTAACTGTACCATCTGCACCTAAACCAAAGAACAAACCACGGAACTGGTGTTGCTCTTCCAGGTGAAAGGTTTTATCGTATTCTAAACTTGTATGTGTAACATCATCATCTATACCAATGGTAAAGTGATTTTTCGGATGTTCTTTTTTCAATTCACGGAACACAGCTTTTACCATCGCCGGTGTAAACTCTTTGCTCGATAAACCGTAACGTCCGCCAATTACATGTGCATGATGATTTTCCTGTGCTTCATTCAACGCATTCACCACATTCATGTATAAAGGTTCGCCAATACCATTTGGTTCTTTACAACGGTCGAGTACGGCAATGCTCACCACACTCTTCGGTAATGCTGCTATAAACGCTTCCACATCCAGCGGACGGAACAGCCGAACAGCAATCATACCTACATGTGCACCATGTGTGTTTAAATAATCGATGGTTTCTTTTACAGCACCTGCACCCGAACCCATAATTACAATTACACGATCGGGATGTGCATGACCATAGTATTCGTACAATTTATATTTACGTCCGGTTAACACTGCAAATTCATCCATCACTGTTTGTACCGTGTTCGGCACATTTGCATGATAGGTATTCGCTGCTTCCCTGTTCTGGAAATACACATCAGGATTTTGTGCAGTACCACGTATAGAAGGATTGTTCGGATTCAATGCACGGTTGCGGTGCGCATGAATGGCATCCATATCCATCATGCGTTCAATGATTTCATCAGGGATTACTTCAACTTCATTCAACTCATGCGAAGTACGGAAGCCATCAAAAATATTAAGGAAAGGAACTCTTGAACGTAAGGTAGATGCCTGTGCAATCAACGCCATATCCATTACTTCCTGCGGATTGTTGCCGAACAACATCGCAAAACCTGTTGAACGTACCGCCATTACATCACTATGATCGCCGAAGATTGAAAGTGCATGTGTTGCTAAACTACGGGCAGCAATATGAAATACCGTTGGCGTTAACTCACCCGCAATTTTATACATGTTGGGGATCATTAACAACAAGCCTTGTGATGCAGTAAACGTTGAGGCCAGTGCACCGCCCTGCAATGCACCGTGTATGGCACCGGCAGCACCTGCTTCGCTCTGCATTTCCATAATACGGGGAACCGTGCCGAATATATTTTTCATGCCTTTGGCACTCCATTCATCGGCCCACTCGCCCATGGTGCTCGAAGGAGTGATGGGATAAATAGCGCACACTTCATTGCACTTGTAGGCAATGTAAGCGGCGGCCTCGTTGCCGTCCATAACTTCGTACTGTGCTTTTTTTGGCTGTACTGCAGTGATTGTTGCTTCCATGATTGACTTGTATTTGAAGCAACGAATTTACCCGAGCCCCGGAGGGTGATACATGACCATCATCAGCCAAAAAGCTAATTGATATGAGGAAAGACAGGTTTGGTGACGGGCTGTATATTATAATGGCGGCGGTTGTTGCGTCGCACTCTTCGGGGTTCCGTTTTCATGGCAGTATTTTGGGCAAAGGCGCAGAAAAGGAACAGATGACTAAAGATTAAAACTGCCGTTGTTGCGTCGCCTGACCAACAACTTGTTTTTCAGATGAAGAATATATTCCTAGTTGATAACTCATAACAAGCACAAGGATAGATATGGATTAGTAGTGTATATTTAAAACATCAAAAAAGTACTTTTCAAATAATAATACATGTCGTTATCTATCAAACCAAATCTCGAAAAAATCTTTTTGATAGCTCTCTGTGTTTTCGGACTTATATACTCCTTTGAATTCGGACTTATTTTAACTGCCTACCCTCATGGAGGTCAGCTACTCGGGTTGGTTTTTGAATTTGTCTTAATTATTTATAGTTGTGTCATCATTTTTTCAAAATCAAAAAATACTCGTCAGGTTTTTAGAATTATAAACTACAGCTATCTTATTTCAATGACCCTCTACGTACTTACCATAAAAATAGTTAAGCATCTGCTTGGCGATAAATCCTGGGAGTATTTACATGTTTTTAACCCACCTGAATTATCAAATAATGAAAAGATATTTAATGCATTTGCTGTTGCAGGTGCTTTAGTATGTATGGCTTTAATAATTGGAAGATGGATAAGGAATAAAAAAAATAAAAGTGATAACAATCGGACTTAATAATATATATGCACAATCCTTGTCATTACTATTTATCAAAACTCCACTTCTCTCAAATCTTCCGTATCTCTTGCAACAGGTACACCGTTCGGGTCTAAGATCATGGCTTCCTGTATGGGTGTTTCGCCCAACCGGTCGCCGCTTGCAATCAGCTTGTAGCCGTTTTCATATTCGGTATAGTAACCGCAGGGAAAAGCAGAATAACCATTTGGTAATTGCACCCGTTTCTGCTGCTGAAATCCCCAGCCAACTACTTTCTGATGGAGAATAAATGTATTGAACGCTTCATTAAATGTCATACAAACAGAGATCATTAGTTCGTGAACAAAAGGGCTGTAATTCAGATCTCAATATAAAATTAATTTGCCAACTACTCTATCAATCGTAATATTGCGATGAAATGGGAGCAACCAAAACTGAGATTTTTACGACAAAGCAAAACAAACTGGCAGCCACACTTAAAGCACTGGCGCACCCTGCACGTATTGCCATACTGCAGCATCTGCTGGCAGCGGAACATTGCATCTGTGGCAACCTGGTGGAAGAACTGGGACTTGCACAGGCCACGATTTCGCAGCACCTGAAAGAGTTAAAACAGATCGGCATCATCAAAGGCTGTACGGAGGGTACCAGTGTAAGCTATTGTATCAATGAAAAGGAATGGAAAAAGGTGGAAGCACTGGTAACAGGTTTCTTTCACAGCCTTCCTGCAGCTAAAGAAAACAATTGCTGTTAACAATCAATTTTACTCATCCAAAAAAACAGTACCATGTTTCAACCAATAAAAGAACGTTGTGCAGCACTTGCAAACAACTTCAAAGAAATTCCTGCAGCACGTAAACAATTGCTGGAAAAAATTGCAGACTATATCAAACCGAAACATGCTGCCAATGAAGCAATCAATCTCATTTATGTTTGTACCCACAACTCACGCCGCAGTCATCTTGGCCAGGTATGGGCAGCAGTAGCCGCAGCGTACTATGGCGTAAACAATGTACATACATTTTCAGGAGGCACCGAAGCAACTGCTTTTAATCCGAATGCCATCAACGCATTAACAGCAGCAGGTTTTACAATTCAGAAAACAGACGAAAGCAATAATCCTGTGTACAACGTATTTTTTGCTGATGACAAGTTCAGCACCTGTTTTTCAAAAGTTTATAACCACAAAGCGAATCCTGTAACAAATTTTGCAGCGGTAATGACCTGTTCGGATGCTGATGAGAATTGTCCGTTCATTCCCGGTTGTGATCTGCGCATCGGAACAACTTACAACGATCCGAAAGCATTCGATAATACGATTCTGCAAAACGAAAAATATACCGAACGCAGTAATCAAATCGCTATGGAATGCCTGTATGTATTTTCAAAAGTGGTAAACAACTAACATCTTATGAGCGTAAACAACTGTGCACCTGCACACGAACGAAAGCAGTTAAGTTTCTTAGACAGGTATCTAACCCTGTGGATCTTTTTAGCGATGGCATTGGGCGTAGCGATCGGCTATTTCTTTCCTTCCTCTTCTACGTTCATTCATTCGTTTTCATCGGGCACAACCAATATTCCGCTGGCGATCGGTTTGATCCTGATGATGTATCCGCCTTTCACCAAAGTGAAATACGACAAACTGAAAGAAGTGTTTAAGAATACAAAAGTGCTGAGTGTGTCGTTGCTGCTGAACTGGATCATTGGTCCTGTACTGATGTTTGTACTGGCCATTGTTTTTTTGCACGACTATCCCGAATACATGACCGGACTGATCCTGATTGGTCTTGCACGTTGTATTGCCATGGTGATTGTTTGGAATGAGTTAGCCGAAGGCAGCCGTGAATATGCAGCCGGACTTGTAGCACTCAACAGTATTTTCCAGGTACTGATGTTCAGCATTTATGCATACGTATTCATTACGGTGTTGCCGCCGCTGTTTGGTTTCAGTGGTTCAGTAGTAAACATTACCATTGGCGAAATTGCACAGACCGTTGCCATTTATTTGGGCATTCCCTTCGTTGCAGGTTTTCTTACCCGTTACTTTTTGTTGAAACTGAAAGGTGAAGAATGGTATCAAACCAAATTCATTCCTTTTGTTTCGCCGATCACTTTAATGGCCTTGCTGTTTACAATTGTAGTGATGTTCAGTTTAAAAGGCGAACTGATTGTACAGATTCCATTTGATGTGTTGCGTATTGCTGTACCGTTGGTGATTTACTTCGCCATTATGTTTCTGGTTAGTTTCTTCATTGGTAAAAAAATGGGAGCTGATTATTCCACCAATGCATCCATTGCCTTTACTGCAGCCGGTAATAATTTTGAATTAGCGATTGCCGTTGCCATTGCCGTGTTTGGTATTAACAGCGGACAGGCTTTTGCCGGTGTAATTGGTCCGTTGGTAGAAGTACCTGCATTGATTGCGCTGGTGAATGTTGCGTTCTGGTTGCGTGATAAATATTATTTAAAAACGCAGTCGGCCTGATTACGATTGCAGTAACGACCAAACTCCTGCTGCAATTAATGCACCGATGACCGGACCAACAACCGGCACCCAGCTGTAATTCCAGTCGCTGTTGCGTTTGTTTTTAATGGGCAAAATAAAATGTATGATGCGTGGACCAAGATCACGTGCAGGGTTAATAGCATAACCGGTTGGTCCGCCTAAACTCAAACCGATACCCAACACCAGTAATGCAACAGGCAATGCATCTAATGCACCCAAACTGTTTTGCGGCGCAGCTATAAACAACACGCCCAGCATCAACACAAATGTGCCGATGATTTCTGTTGCAAGATTGGCAACGGTGTTTCTGATGGCGGGTGCAGTACAAAAGATGGCCATCATTGCATCAGCATCATTCACTTCATCAAAATGTTTTTTGTAAGCAAGCCACATCAGGAAAGAGCCGGTCATTGCACCGAGTAATTGTGCCAGGATGTACGAAGGCACCAACGCCCATTCAAACTTACCGATGGCCGCCAACGCAATACTGATAGCCGGGTTGAGATGTGCACCACTCACCGTTGCACTGCTGTACACACCTACAAATACAGCAATGGCCCA
>CAYMSG010000178.1:7047-7467 GCA_964392955.1 uncultured Chitinophagaceae bacterium
GATCCAGCCACCGTTTTGTCCTTTGGATTTTGCCAGCAATACATTGGCAACAACACCATTCCCCAATAAAATAATAAACATGGTACCGATGAATTCTGCAAGAAAGGGAGACATATGGAAAGCAGTTTATAGTTTTTAGTTTATGGTTTCTGAATTATCACTCTTTGTCTACATCCCGGTAATCCGTCAGACGAGAGCGTCAGAGGGCAGCGTACTTCTTACTTCGTACCTCATACCTCGTACTTCCAACTTCGTACTTACTTCAACACATAACCTTCTGCCACTTTATAAAAATCGTGCAGCTGCTGTTCTTTCCACTGTTCATCTTTGTTCAGCTCTTTCATCATAATATCAGCAACAAGTGGTGCGGCTGCAATGGCAGCTTTGGCATCAAGGAACAATGCCCTTGTTCTTCTGGCC
>CAYMSG010000179.1:0-7416 GCA_964392955.1 uncultured Chitinophagaceae bacterium
AAGCGGCACTTCCGAATATTTATACGGCAACCTGCGTGAACCGATCCATGTAAAATGAGCATTTAACCCTGCATAACGCAGCATGGATACCAGCAATGCCGATTTATCTTTGCAATCACCATAGCGTCGAGTGCAAACCAGTTCCGGGTTACGTGGGATAAAACCACCCATACCCTCTTCAAAAGCTATGTACCGTACGCTCTGCTGCACCCATTTATAAATTGCTTTTGCCTTTGTTACAGGATCGGTTAACCCCTGTATGAGCGAGTCGGTTACTTCTTTAACTTCTGTACCCGCTGCAATTTCAAGGTCTTTGATGTGTGAAAAATAATGACGGGCCAGGTCATTTGTTGTACCCAAATAGGGTTCCATTACCCCGGTACTGTTCTTCGCTTTTTCAATATAAAAGATTACATGTGTTAAAAAGTAAGAGGAAGGAGGCGCATCACCATAATAATTTACACCAGGCACCAGGTTTGCTTCAAACGTAAGCGTTGTTTTTCCCTTCCTGCTTTCTTTTTTTATCTGAACAAGATCTTTGTTGCCTTTAATAAGATAGTTCAGCTCCAGTTCCTGCGGATAGGTAATCGTAAGGATGCCTGACGCAACAGGAAAATAATTTTCAAAATAAAAGGGCGATAATAAATGCGGATCGGTTAGCTCGTACGATACATTGGTGACACCCCGGGCACCTTTGATGGGGGATGGATAAAAAAACTCTACCTGCTTTGAATCATCATAAAAAATAAAACTGCTGCTGCTGCTCTGCGTTGTAGAGTTGGTTACTTTAATTTTCTTTCCATCGGGCAGTAACGTAAATGCATCCCAGTTTTTTAATTGATAAAAGTAACTGAAGTACACGCTGTTTTTCCCGGCAATATTTCCTGATTCATCTTTGGTAAACAACATGTCCTCGTGTTCCTGCTGTGTTACTTTTATTTCGCCGTTTTTCCAGGAGAGTTCAATATCTGTTTTGCGCTCCAGCCAAACAGCCATTGCATCGGAATAAAGTGCGGCCACCTCAGCAGCTGTTGGTTTTTTCCCTTGTGCCACAACCAGGCTGCCGGCAAAAACAAACAAAATCAATTGTAATAACCTCATACCATTATTTTTTTATACTCATGATATATCCATGATGATAGATTCTTGTTTCCAGCAATTTTCCATTTTGATCATATATCTTAAACGCACCATGCGGATTGCCTGCTATGTAGTTTACTTCTGAAAAAAGTTTTCCATCCGGGTAATATTCTTTTACCATTCCTTCTGTAACATCGTGCTGTTCCATGTGTGAAATATACAACTGCCCATTGGGATAAAATTTCTTTTCTACACCATGGGTATTGCCGTACTCTTCATTCGATTCATACAGCAGAACTCCTTTTTCGTTGTAAAACTTATAAGAACCATGATAATAGCCTGCCGCCACTTCAATAACAGCCGACTTTGTTCCATTGCTGTAGTACGCTTCCATTTTACCGGTTAAGTTCGTAAGCCAGATGCGTGGAACGAATTTTTTATTTTTATCAAGATATGAATACGAAGTAAGTAAGCCTTCATCGAAATACATTTCAATACCAACTTCTCCGTTGCTGCCATAACGTTTCATTGCTCCGTGGCGTTCGTTATCTCTGTATTCAATTTCACGAACCAACCGGCCATATTCATAATAACCTGCATTGCCCTGCAGTAAGCCATCAGTATAAAACTCTTCCGATTCCATATCACCATCTTCTGTGTATGACTTCCAGATACCGTTTTTCTGATCGTACAGAAAATTTCCTTCAGAACTTACCTGCCCATTATGATGAAAGTATCTGGCCGTTCCTTCTTTCAGATCATTTTTAAACTCCACTTCTGACATTAACTTTCCATCGGGGTAATACGATCGTTGTTTGCCCTGCCACACCCCTTTTTTAAGTGGTATCTCGTAATAAACTTTTCCGTCGGGGTAAAACAACTTATATATCCCCTCGCCATCTTTAAATGCTATGGGTTTCATGGCATTGCCCAGTGTATCGTATTGTGTTACCTGTGTGATCCATCCATTGGAATATTTTTCTTCGTAGAATGGCTTACCATTTGGATAGTTCACAATTGCATAACCTTGTTTTTCACCGTTCTGGTAAAAAAACTTACTGATGAGCACTCCTCTTGAATTGTAATCGTACACATAATCCTGCAACACATCTTCATCATAAAAAGCTACTGTTGACAATTTACCATTGGGGAAATACGATTTACTTACTCCATGTTTCTTCCCTTCTTTGTACTCTGTTTCTTCCTTGAGTTGCTTGTTATAATACCAGCTGCGTACTACTCCGTTCAATGCGCCCTTTGCATACGGCTGCTTTGAAACAGCAAAACCTTCTGCATTGTAATAAACCGTTTCGTTTGCGGGCTGCTCATCCTGATCAAATTGCTTTTCCGATACTTTAAATCCATACGGACTATAATACGTAACCGGCCACAGTTTTCCCGAACGTTTATTCACAAGAATTTCTTTCCCCGCTGAATCGAGGTAACGCACTTCACTGGTTTTCCCCTTGCTGTTATTTTTAAAGGTTACGTACATTCTGCCATTGTGGAAATACTCGCTGTTCCCTATTGTATTTCCTTCTTTGTATGTATCCCTTGATTCAATATTTCCGTCCTCATCATAACGGGTTACTTCACCCTCTGCTCCCTTATCTGTCATGCTGAGTTGATAATTCAACTTCCCGTTCCGGTGATAATATTTCCACACACCGCTGGTTTTTCCTTGCGTGTAACTATATGTAATCTTTGGTTTCCCGTCGGTATAAAACTCGGTGAAATTGCCATTAGCTTCTCCTGCCTGGTAAACACCTTGTTCTTTCTTTGTTTGATCGTTGTAGTAAATTGTATACGGACCATCGAGTTTTCCATTTTTGTAAATGAACTCAGATTTTAAACGACCATCGTTGTAGTAATTTTTGATATCTCCGTGTAACTCTCCATCGAGATACTCTTCCTTTGTAACAAGTACGTTGAAGACATTATAGTACTTTACAACACCTTCAACCTTATCGTTCCGGTACGTCATTGTTTTCTTCAATGCACCTCCCGGATAGTACACGGTAACCGGACCATTTGAAATATCAGCAGAAAACTCTTCCACACTTTGAAGCTGACCGTTTTCATAATAGAACTTCCATGTTCCATCCCGTTTATCATCCTTCTGCATACCTTCTGCCCGTAACTGACCGTTTGAAAAATAATATTTCCAATAGCCCTCGCCTTTATCATTTACCAGTTTTCCTTCTGCAAAAAAACGATTGCCGTCGAAGTGATAAAAATTATCAGCTTTGTTTCGTTCAGTATATGAAATAATGCGGGTTGACCGAATTTTATCTACATAAGCAAAAGCAGATTCTTTGAATGCAGTAACAGCAGATTTGTTTTTCTTCATGTACGTTTCAATGGCATCGATACTCAGGCCGCTGAACGCATGATTCAACATTAACTCTGCTTTCTTCTGTTCTTGTACCATCTTGAAAAAGGGCACATACAATTGCATGTAAGGATCATCGGAACGTTCATCATACTCCAGTTTCTCCATCATTACATTAATCTGCTTAAAAATATTATCGTCGAGATTGAATTTGGGATTGTACGATTTATCAAATGCAATTTTTGAAAAGATCAGCTGCTCCACCCTGCTGAAATTATCCGGGTATTCGGCAGTTCGCTGTTGTGCTATTTCCACCGATTCATCTTTTGCATTGGAAATACTGCTGATATAAGTAATCCCATTATTCACGTTGCTGTGCGAGGGGTTAACAATATTCGCCATCATCATGGCCATCATCGACGGAATCATCTTCCCCTGCTGCCAGGTGATATAACCCAGTTTGTAATGATACAATGGGTTGAGGTAATTCATAACCACACACTCTCTTGCTAACTTCTCCGCCTCATCGTACCGTTTCAGCCGAAAAAGTGTGGTCACTTTCTGCGAACGTGCTGCGGTTGAGGCCGGATAATATTTCAACACAGAATCATACAACTGGAGAGCTTCTTCAGGTTTGCCCATATCATCAATAATATTGGCACGCAGCAACAAATGATCGTGGATGCTTTGGTAATGCTCCTGTGCGAGTGCAAGTTCAATGGTTGTTAATGCTTCATCATACAAACTATCCTGTTGCAAAGCCAAAGCCTTTTCATACAATGCCAGCATATAACTTGTATCGTTGCGATGAACAGAAACAAATAAACGGGTAGCTTCTTTGTACTCACCTTTGTCGAATAATTCAATACCTCTTTCAAGAATACCTTTTGAATCAGGTGAACGTTGCGGAATTGACTGTGCGTTGAGCGAGGAAGAAAAACTGAGTACGGAAACTCCAATAACAAACAGGAAAATGTTTTTCATGTTGATTGAATTCTTGATTGTTTTTTACAATGAATGGATATGAAAATAATTAAAAAACACGTTGCAGCTGCAAATCGGATACTCCAATTTTCAGGTACAGAATTTCTAAAATAAACTTTTGCCAGATAGTCAGCAAAATTTACCCATAACTGTGCAAATACGGCAATAACAGTGCGACTCAAAAAGAAAAACCCTTAGCCGTGAGACCAAGGGTTGTAACAACCGATTTAGCACCGGTTAAATACTGAATGCCATATCAATAATTTCGGCTTGCTCCTGCTGGTGTACTTTATTGTAACCCGTTGCAGTGGAGGCAGAAGCCTGACGGCTGATGACACCATAATTCATGTCTTTCAGATTCATTTGCAGGAACGATGCTGCGCCCATGTTGAGCGGCTCTTCCTGTACCCAAAACCAGGTGGCCTTGCTGTATTTATTGTACAATGCTGTTAACTGCTGTGCCGGTAAAGGATAGATCTGTTCCAAACGAACGATGGCAACATCTGTACGATTGTCTTTTGCTTTTCGTTCAGCCAGATCGAAATACATTTTACCACTGCAGAAAAATACTTTTTTCACCTGCGCTGCATCCGGATTCGTGGGATCATCAATTACTTCTTTAAAACCGCCATTCAAAAATTCTTCTTTCAATGAGTATGTACCGGGATGACGAAGATTGGCTTTGGGTGCAAAGTTGATCAATGGTTTCCGGAAACTCCATGCCAACTGACGACGAAGTGCATGAAAGAAATTCGCTGCCGTAGTAATATTGGTTACCACCATATTCAGCTCAGCACACATTTGCAGATAACGTTCCATACGTGCACTGCTGTGCTCTGGTCCCTGCCCTTCATAACCATGCGGCAACAGCATGGTAACGCCATTCATACGGTTCCACTTTTGCTCACCGGCTGCAATAAACTGATCGATCATGGTTTGTGCACCATTACTGAAATCGCCAAACTGTGCTTCCCACAACACCAATGCATTGGGGTTTGCCAATGCATAGCCATATTCAAAACCAAGCACACCGTATTCACTTAACAAAGAGTTGTAAATGCGGAAGTGACCGGCTGCGCCTTCAATATGTGTAAGACGGTTGTAAGCTTTGTCTGTATTTTCATCACGCAACACAGCATGGCGGTGAGAAAAGGTACCTCGCTTCACATCCTGCCCGCTCATACGTACATCTTTTCCTTCCAGCATTAAACTGCCATAGGCCATTAATTCTCCGGTGGCCCAATCGATCTTTTGTTCGTCGTTGTACAGTTTTATTTTATCCTGGATAATCTTTTCGATCTTCTTCAGTGGTTTAAAATCATCGGGCCACTTCATAATCGATGAAAAAACCTTGTCAAAATCAGCTTCACTGATAGCTGTTACCGGTGAGCGTAAAAAATCTTCGTTTGTTGCACGGCGTAAACTCTTCCATGCCAGCTCCGGCGCCTGGTAATGATAGGGCAACGGATTTTGTTTTACCTCATCTAACCGTTCCTGCAGATCGCTCCAGAATTTTTTCTCCATTTCCTTCGCCAGTTCTTTTGCATCGGCTTCACCATTCTGCAATAAATAGTTGGTATATACTTCACGTGGATTGGGATGCTTATCTATCAATGCATACAAATGCGGTTGTGTAAACTTCGGATCATCCCCTTCATTGTGACCGTGCTTGCGGTAACATACCATGTCAATAAACACATCGCTGTTAAATTGCTGACGGTAACGGGTAGCAATCTCTACACATTTCACCACCGCTTCCGCATCATCTCCATTTACATGCAATACAGGTGCCTGTACCATGGCAGCCAATGATGTACAGTAGTCTGAACTTCTTGCATCATCAAAATCAGTTGTAAAACCAATTTGATTATTGATCACAAAGTGAATGGTACCACCGGTGTAATAACCTTTGAGATAACTCATCTGCAATACCTCGTACACCACACCTTGTCCGGCAACAGAAGCATCACCATGAATTAAGATGGGAAGAATTTTATCGTAATTGCTTTGATACATGATATCGGCCTTGGCACGACTGAAACCTACCACTACCGGATCAACTGCTTCTAAGTGCGAAGGATTTGGCATCAATTTGAGATGCACCGTTTTATTATCAAGCGTTTCCACTTCACTACCATAACCCATGTGATATTTCACATCGCCACTGCCCATGGTTTGATCCATTTTAGCAGTGCCTTCAAATTCACTGAAGATCTGCTCGTATGTTTTGCCCATGATATTGGCCAATACGTTCAAACGTCCACGATGCGCCATACCAATCACCACTTCATGTACATCATGATTGGCAGCCGTATTGATAATGGCATCCAATGCAGCAATCGTTGTTTCGCCACCTTCGAGCGAAAAACGTTTTTGCCCGATGTATTTGGTGTGAAGAAATTTTTCAAACATTACACCCTGGTTCAGTTTTTCCAGAATGCGTTTGCGTTTATTCAATGCCAATGGCTGATGAAATTCTTTTTCAAAAGCATTGGTGAGAAAATCAACTTTCGTTTGATCGCTGATGTATTTAAACTCAACACCCACATTGGAAGCATAGCATTTGGCCATGTGTTGCTGAATAGTACGCAATGTTGTTTTACCCAAACCGATCAAATGACCGGCATAAAATTCTTTGTCGAGATCAGCTTCACTAAATCCATAGAACGAAAGATCAATATTGGCACCACGGTCTTTGCGTTTGCGGATGGGATTGGTGGTAGCCAACAAGTGGCCTTTGTTACGGTAGCCAAGGATCATACGGTAAGCCATGATCTCTTTCATCCAGTCAACGGATGTAGCAACAGCCGCACCATTTGTTGCAGCAGCTCCGTTTACAGCCGCACCACTTGATACAGCAAAATCAAACCCTTCAAAGAATTTCTTCATTTCCGGATCAACACTGTTGGGATCTTTGGTGAAATCGGAATATAAGCTTTCGATGTATTGCGGATGCGAACCGGTGATGTATTGAAAATCTTTCATACTGTGGTTGATAATATGGCCTTGTTAAAAAAGGA
>CAYMSG010000180.1:0-7398 GCA_964392955.1 uncultured Chitinophagaceae bacterium
CATGGCGTGGACCACTACACCTTGGACATTACCAAGCAACCTCGGCTTAACTGTAGGTCCAAACATTGAATATGTATTGGTACAAACCTTCAACCCTTACACACACCTGCCGGTAAATGTTGTGTTGGCGAAAGACCTGGTGCATAAATATTTGAAAGCTGAAGGAGAGAACGGCGATTTTGAAGGCTACACTGGTGAGCAGAAATTATTACCGTGGAAGATCATCACTTCATTCAAAGGGTCACAACTCGAAGGTTTACATTACGAGCAACTCTTGCCGTACGAAGCCAACAGCATTGCTGAAGTAAAACGCATTACCCCCGATGCTGATCCTTTCCGTGTATTGATCGGTGACTTTGTTACAACAGAAGATGGTACCGGTATTGTGCATACTGCACCTGCCTTTGGTGCAGATGACTATCGTGTAGGTAAGAAATACAACATCGGCATTTTAACGATGGTGGATCGTGAAGGAAAGTTTGTTGATGGATTAGGTGAGTTCAGCAACCGTTATGTAAAGAATTATAAAGACGAGAAAGATTATGTGGACGTGAATGTTGACATCTGCGTAAAACTCAAAAAAGAAAATCGTGCATTTAAAGTAGAGAAATACGAACACAGTTATCCGCACTGCTGGAGAACAGACAAGCCGATTTTGTATTATCCGCTTGATGCATGGTTCATCAAAACAACGGCCATCAAAGACAAAATGGTGGAATTGAATAAAACCATCAACTGGAAACCAAAATCAACCGGCGAAGGACGCTTCGGCAACTGGTTAGAGAACATGGTTGACTGGAACCTGAGCCGTTCACGTTTCTGGGGTACCGCATTACCCATCTGGAAAACAGAAGATGGCGAAGAAGAGATCTGCATCGGTACAGTTGATGAGTTGAGAGAAAACGCAGCAAAAGCAGATGCCACACTCGGCACCAACAATGCAAAATATTTAGGCAGCGATATCGATCTGCATAAACCGTATGTGGATGAGATCGTTCTCATCAGCCCAAGCGGCAAAGCAATGAAACGTGTGCCCGACTTAATCGACGTTTGGTTCGACAGTGGTGCTATGCCTTACGCACAGTGGGGACTGGATCATGAGAAGGTGAAGAAAGGAGAGAAGTATCCGTTCAAACTTCCTGCAGGCGTAAACAAATTCGAAGATCTCTATCCTGCAAGCTTTATTGCTGAGGGTGTGGATCAGACACGTGGATGGTTCTATACTCTTCATGCAATTGCATCACTCGTGTACGATAGTGTAGCCTATAAAACTGTTGTAAGTAATGGGTTGGTGTTAGATAAAAATGGTAACAAAATGAGTAAGCGCCTCGGCAACGTGGTGAACCCGTTTGAAACTATCGAGAAGTTTGGTGCCGATGCTACACGCTGGTACCTCATCACCAATGCATCGCCCTGGGATAATTTAAAATTTGATATTGAAGGCATCAAAGAAGTGCAGCGCAAATTCTTTGGTACGCTGTATAATACCTATCAGTTCTTCGCTTTGTATGCCAACGTAGATGGTTTTGCGTTCAAAGAAGCTGCCATTCCCGTAAAAGAACGACCAGAGATTGATCAGTGGATTTTGTCATCACTCCATACATTGATCAAAAAGGTAACCGATGCTATGGATGATTACGAACCAACGCAGGCCGGCCGTTTAATTGAAGAATTTGTAGATGAGCATTTGAGCAACTGGTATGTGCGTTTATGCCGCCGCCGTTTCTGGAAAGGCGAGTATGAGCAAGACAAGATCAGCGCTTACCAAACTTTATATGAATGTTTAGAAACGGTACTTCGCTTAATGGCACCTGTATCGCCATTTTTCAGCGATGCTATTTTCACCGAGTTGAACAAAGTGAGTGGCCGTTTCAACGCCGCATCAATCCATCATGTTGACTTCCCTGTTGCAGATGAAGCTTTGATCGATTCGGCTTTGGAAGAACGCATGCAGCTGGCGCAGGATGCTTCCTCGCTGGTGCTTTCACTCCGCAAAAAAGTGAACATCAAAGTGCGTCAGCCTTTGCAGAAAATATTGATCCCGGTGCTGGTTAATGGTATGCAGGAGCAGTTTGGCAAGGTTGAAGATATCATTAAGAGCGAGGTAAACGTAAAGGAGATCGAATACCTCACGGCCGACAATACCTTCATCAAAAAGAAGATCAAGCCCAACTTTATTGCCCTTGGCAAAAAGCTGGGTGCAAAAATGAAAGCTGTATCAACCGCATTGGCACAATTCAGCCAGGACGATATCAGCCAATTTGAGCGTGAAACTGTTTATAACCTGTTAATTGATAATGAAACGGTTACCCTATATTTGACGGATGTTGAAATTGTAAGCGAGGATGTGCCCGGCTGGATGGTTACCAATAAGGGAGCCGTTACTGTGGCGCTGGATGTCACCATCACCCCCGAACTGCTCAACGAAGGCAATGCCCGGGAACTGGTGAACCGCATCCAGAAAATCCGCAAAGAAAGTGGGTTTGAGCTGACGGACAGGATCAGCGTGCTGGTTTCGGACAACGAAAACCTCCGCTCTTCCTTCACTCAATTTAAATCCTATATTTGCGCCGAAATTTTGGCAGACGATCTTGACTTTTCGCCAGCTTTAACGGATGGCATTGAAGTTGAGATAAATGATATTCCCATAAAAGTACAAGTACTCAAAAAAGGAGGATAGAATGGCAACAAAAAAGAAAGCAGCGAAGCCTGCTCCCAAAAAAGCGGCAAAACCGGCTGCAAAACCCGCCGCCAAAAAACCGGCGAAACCAGCCCCGGCTGCTAAAAAGCCAGCTCCTAAAAAGGCGGTTGCAAAGCCAGCAGTGAAAAAAGCGGCTCCTAAAAAAGCGGCATCAAAGCCTGCTCCCAAGGCGCCGGCGAAGGTGTCAAAACCAGCCCCTAAGCCTGCTGCGAAACCTGCTGCAAAGCCAGTACCGCCAAAGGCAGCGAAGCCCGAAGTAAAAACGCCTGCACCGGTTGCAAAACCCGACAGTGCTATTAAACCAACCGTTAAACAAGCGATTAAAGATTTGAAAAAAGAAGCAAAAAAGCCGACGCCTCCAAAAGAAGTGAAGCCTATCAAAACCTCCGTATCTACTTCGGTGCGTTACCAACCCGATTTTACGAAGTCGGTGTTAGATAAAAACGTAGCAGAAACACCGCAGGGTCCCATGGTACGTTACAGTGATGCTGATTTGCAGGAGTTCAAAGAGTTGATTCAACGGAAGCATGAAGCTGCCAAAAAAGAATTGAACTATCTGCAGGGATTGATTACCCGCAAGGATGATCAGGGGGGCGATGGTGATGATGGACGTTACATGACCATGGAAGATGGAAGTGTAAGTATGGAGCGTGAGCAATTGAGCCAAATGGCCAGCCGCCAGATCACTTACATCGATCACCTTGAAAAAGCATTGATGCGGATTGAAAATAAGACCTACGGTGTGTGCCGAGTAACCGGTAAGTTGATCGATAAAGCACGCTTACGTGCAGTACCTCATGCTACGCTCAGCATAGAAGCGAAGATGGGGATTGTGAAAGGCCCTCAGCCCGCCGGCGAATAAATAATTTCAGTTTACATGAAATAAAAATCCTCCCTGAACGGGAGGATTTTTTTTGTACTTGCTTGTCTATGCACAAAAAGTATATAAGGGTTGTCAACCTTCAGTAAGCTACTCTTACAGGCTCATTCTGTAACGAGGTTAACCGCTGGCATCAGTTGATATCATAAAAAAATCCCTTCATAACCGAAGGGATTTTAAATAGTATGACGAGTTGGAACTGATTAATAATCTCTGTTATAACCGCCGCCGCCACCTTTGTAGCCGCCACCGCCGCCACCTTTGTAGCCGCCGCCACCGCCTTTGTAGCCGCCGCCACCGCCGCTGCCGCCACGGAAGCCACCACCGCCGCCACCAAAGCTGCGCTTTTTGAAGCCACCGTCATCTTTTTTCGGCTGGGCTTCGTTCACTACAATCTTGCGTCCCTGAACATCAGTGTCGTTCAGTTGGCTGATAGCAGCTTGCGCTTCTTCTGCATTGTCCATTTCAACAAATGCAAAACCTTTGCTGCGGCCAGAAAATTTGTCGGTTAAAATTTTGGCAGATGTTACAGTGCCAAATTGCTCAAACAGAGCAGCGAGGTCTTCGTTCGTCATGGACCAAGCCAGGTTTCCTACGTAAATGTTCACAAAAAATAAATTAAAAAACAAAAATCATGAACCAGAGATAGCAACTGAAACCGGGGAAACTGATCGAACGAAAAGCACCTTGCAGGTCAGAAAGCATGGACTGAATTCACATTAACTCTATAAAGATAGGGGAATTATTGAGAAAAGGAAATCGGCCGAAACAAAAACTTAACGCACTTCCTGCAGGTCTACAAGCTTACGGTAGAAGCCGTTTAAGGCCACCAATTCATCGTGCGTGCCCCGTTCCACAATCTCGCCTTTCTGCAACACCAGTATTTCATCGGCATGCCGAACGGTGGATAAACGATGAGCGATGACCAAACTGGTGCGTTCCTGCATCAGGTGGTTGATGGCATCCTGCACAAGCCGCTCACTCTCAGTGTCGAGCGATGAGGTGGCTTCGTCAAGTATTAAAATGGGTGGGTTTTTTAAAACGGCACGGGCAATGGTTACACGCTGGCGTTCGCCTCCACTGAGCTTACTGCCGCGGTCGCCAATATTCTCATCGTACCCGTTTTCTTTTTTGATAATAAACTCGTGGGCATTTGCAATTTTAGCTGCTGCTTCAATTTCAGCTTTGCTTGCCTCCGGTTTACTCAATGCAATATTGTTGGCAATACTGTCATTGAAGAGTATGGGCTCCTGCGTTACAATACCCATCAATTGTCGAAGGCTGTTGATCGAATAGTCTTTGATATTGATTCCATCAACCAATATTTCACCACTGCTTACATCATGAAACCTTGGTACAAGATCGGCCAGTGTGGATTTACCCGAACCACTTGAACCAACCAGAGCAATGGTTTTTCCTTTATGTAATGTGAGATTGATATTTTTTAAAATCGTTACATCAAAATAACCAAACGATACATTTTTAAATTCAATACTGTGTTCAAATGCAGGAATTGCTTTTGCATTTGTTTTTTCTTCCACCACTACTGGTGCATTTAATATCTCTTCGATCCGCTCAATGGCAGCACTGCCTCTCCGTGTATTGTAGAATGCTGATGAAAGTGATTTGGCCGGATTAATGATCTGTGTAAAAAATAAAATGTAGGTAATAAAACCATCGGGTGTAAGTCCGCCTGCATTGTCGCCCAATACCAAACGTCCGCCAAACCATAACACACCACTCAGCACCATCACGCCCATAAATTCGGACAGAGGTGAAGCCATGTCTTTCCGGAAATTCATTTTGTTCCGGATATGATTCAACTCCCGGTTCATTTGATGAAACCGTTGTCCCAGCAGCTTTTCAGCAGTAAATGCTTTGATGACCCGTATGCCGGTTAATGTTTCATCCAGTATTGAAATCACCATGCCGTTTTTTTCACCTGCTTCCGTTGATTGTTTTTTTAAAGAGCGGCTTACCCGGCCAATAATAAAAGCAGTAACAGGTAAAAACACCAATAAGAAAAGTGATAGTTGCGGACTGATGAGTACCATCATCACCAGGTAAAACAAAATAGTCAACGGCTCTTTAATCAATGCTTCCAACGCCATCATCACACTCCATTCTACTTCGTTGGCATCGTTACTCATGCGTGAGATGAGATCACCCTTGCGTTGTTCTGTAAAAAAACCAATGGGCAGTTGCAATACTTTATCATAAAGATCACCACGCAATCGTGTAAGTACACCGTTACGCATGGGTGCCAATGTACGGTATGACAGGTAGAGAAATACATTCTTGAGCAATACGGATGTAATAATGATACCGCAAATAAACGCCAATGCTGCTTCCGGGCCTTTTTCTTTGATAAGCATACTGATGTTATACATCATGTAATCCAGTATTCCTTCGGCCGAAAAAGAAAATGCAGGTGCTGTTAACTGCAGCGATTCCTGGTTGAACAGTAATTTCAGAAAAGGGGCCAGCATGGCCAGCGATACCATCGAGAATAAAATTGATAATAGTATAAAAAGAAAGTACAAAGCAATTTTGCCTTTGTACGCCCCGAGGTATTTGAAAATGCGTTGAAACTGTTTCATGCGTTAAACGCCGCAAAGTAACTACTTTTACAGCGTTTAAATGTTGCAGATATGTTAGAAGGAAAAAGACAGAAACAGGTTGCCGGTGTTATTCATGAGGAAATGACAGGCATTTTCAGAAAGCTGGGATTGAGTATGATTGATGGAGGACTGTTATCGATCTCATCGGTAAAAGTAACTCCTGATCTGCTGGAAGCACGGATCTACCTGAGTGTGTTCCAGGCAAAGGACAATGCGGCTGTGTTAAAAAAAGTGGAAGACAAAGCCCATGAGATCAAACGTGAGCTGGCTTCCAATATCAAGCACCAGTTACGCCGTATTCCGGAGATCAAATACTTTCTCGACGATACGTTGGACCATGTATTTAAAATGGAGGAATTGTTTAAAAAGATCGAAGAGGAGAAAAAAGAGGAAGAGTAAGTAGCCGATAATTGATAGTCGTTAGTAAAGTCGGCTTTGACTATTCACAATTGACCATTCACCATTCACAAAAAGACTCCATTGAATTTCCTTTTCGCCTGGCGCTATTTCAAATCCAAAAAATCAACCAATGCCATCAACATCATTGCATGGGTTACTGTTACCGCTATGGCAGTAGGTACCGCTGCAATTGTGGTGGTGCTGAGTATTTTTAATGGGTTTGAAGGATTGGTGAAAACATTATACTCTTCGTTTTATCCCGACGTGCGTATTACAGCTGCACAGCAAAAAATCATGTTGCTGGATGATGCTATGCTTGCAAAAATAAAAGTGCTGAACAATGTGGCGGCAGTTAGTATGGTGGTGGAAGAAAATGTACACCTGCAGAATGGCGATTACAGAACCAATGCTGTAATTAAAGCGGTAGATGCTGAGTACAACAAAAGCAGTGGCGTTTCATCCATGATGGTGAATGGAAAATTTGAAACCGGCAGCAGTGAAACGCCGGGATTGGTATTGGGTGTGGGTATTGAAAATGCATTGAATTTATTAAGTGATCGTTCGGTAACGCCTGTTACAGCCTATCTGCCGAAACGTGGTGTTAGTTCAAGCAATCCGTTAGAATCCATCAGCACGGTGAATCTTCAACCAACAGGCTCGTTCTCCATTCAGCAGGATTTTGATAATAAGTATGTGATCACCAACCTGGATATTTTAAAGGAGATGCTGGGGCTGAAACACAATGAATATAGTGCTGCAGAAATTAAATTGACCGATCCAAAAACAGAAAAAGAAAC
>CAYMSG010000181.1:0-3716 GCA_964392955.1 uncultured Chitinophagaceae bacterium
ACTATCCAAACACATTAGTCAGACTAAATCCAGACTTTTTGCTTTTTACCGCCCAACTGCCTGTTAATAATCTGTGCTTTAGATTCTAACATTTTTAGCAAAAACTTCTATATTTGTCAAAATTTGGCAAGTCAATTAATTAACAATGGGAAATCAATTTGGTGAAAAAATAAGGCAACTTCGTGAAGCCAACCATTTGTTGCAACGGCAGGTTGCAAGCGAATTGGAGATAGACACACCCATGCTTAGTAAACTGGAAAGGGGCGACCGAAAAGCAAAAAAGACACAAGTTCTTCACTTAGCTAAATTATTCAGAGCTGACAAACAGGAACTACTCACATTATGGTTAGCAGACCAGGTCGTAGATATTGTTCAAAACGAGGATGTGGCATTAGGTGCAATGCAAGTAGCGGAAGAAGAAATTAAAGTTGCAAAAAACAAAAAGAAAAATACTGATGGCAAAAAGTAAAGAAACTACCGAACCAAGAGATGGCTATATAATTGACTTTATATCTGGTCAGGAAATAAAAGCATCTCCTGAAGAAGTTGAAGCAACTCAGGTATTCTCAAAAAGATTAATTGATGAATACGAGTTTAAAAAAGAGGACGTCCAGACACGACCTCAGTTTCATGTTCGTAAATCCCCATCAGACGAAGCAAAAAAAACATACCCGGTTGACATTGCAGTTTTCAAAAGTAAAAGCCGAGCAGAAAGCGATTTAATAGGTTTAGTAGAGTGTAAAAAGAAAACAAGGAAAGACGGTATAGAACAACTTAAACTGTACATGGATATGTGCAGTAGTGTTGTTTGGGGCGTTTGGTTTAATGGTGAGGAACAAGTCAACCTACAGAAAATAAAAAAAGACGGTGATATAATCTACCGTGAAATTCCTAATATTCCAAAGAAGGGTCAAAGGGTTGAAGATATTGGAAAGTATAAAAGAAAGGAACTGAAACCTGCTAAAGATTTAAAAAGCCATTTCAAGGTAATAAACAACTACTTGTATGGCAACATGAAAAAAGATGATACCTCTACAAGAAACAGGGCGAAACAAATTATTAACCTTCTCTTCTGTAAAATATATGATGAGCAATATACCGGAATGAATGAAGATGTCACATTCCGTGCAGGAGTAAACGAGGATAAGAAAGTTGTTGCTGATAGAATAAAAGAACTATTTGGCGAAGTTAAGAGGAGATTCAATGATGTTTTTGAAAACGAAGATGCCATTACATTAGACCCAGATTCAATTGTTTTTGCTGTTGGACAAATTCAGGAATTATGTATTACCGAATCTGAAAGGGATGTTATAGGTGATGCATTTGAAGTGTTTGTAGGTAAAGCCTTAAAGGATGAGGATGGGCAATTTTTCACTCCCCGAAATGTAATTAAAATGGTGGTGGATATAGTTGACCCTGATGAAAAGTCTATGATAATTGACCCGGCATGTGGAACAGGTGGTTTTCTTATTGAATCATTGAGACATGTTTGGGCAAAAATTGATGAACGAGCAAAAAAACTTGGCTGGTCTAAAAAAAGAATAGAGGATGAAAAACAGTACGTGGCAACAACATATTTCAGAGGAATTGATAAAGATTCTTTTGTTGCTAAAGTTACAAAAGCATACATGGCAATTATTGGCGATGGTCGTGGAGGTGTTTTTTGTGAGAACAGTTTGGAGGCAGTGAAAGAATGGAGCCATAAATGCCAGGACAAAATTGATGTAGGCAAGTTTGATGTAGTCTTAACTAACCCACCTTTTGGCTCCAAAATTCCTATTAAAGAAGAAAAAGTATTAAAGCAATTTGAGTTGGGTCACAAATGGAAATTTGATAAAAAGACAAAAAAATGGGAGCAACAAAGTGAGTTAAATAATAAAGGTAAAAAGGCTGGTGTTGAACCTCAGATTTTATTTATAGAAAGATGCCTTCAATTCTTGAAGGTCGGTGGCAAGCTTGGAATTGTTTTACCTGACGGTATTTACGGTAATGACAAGTTAGGGTACATTAGGGAATACCTGAAAAAGAATACGAAAATATTAGCAGTAATTGACGTTCCTTCCGAGACTTTCCAGCCTAACACTTCTGCAAAAACATCTATTTTGATTGCAGAAAAAATTAAGGAAAATGATAAGGTTTATGACCACTTCATTTTCATGGCAATCTGTGAAACATGTGGACATGACAGACGAGGTAATCCAACTACAGAGGATGATGTTTCATTGGTTAAAGACAAGTATTTTGAATTTGTAAAAAACCCGAGAAAGTTCGTTCTATGATAAAATCATTTGCTATCAATAATGACGATTTGGAATCTAACATTTTTCCAAACTATTACCTGTTCAAGCAGAAAATAAAAAGTTTTTCGCTTAGAAAGGATATTACCTCTTTTAGCTTGGGTGATAAAGAGGTTTTGGAGGTTTTAACTGATGGAGAACATGCTGGGCAAAAATTTGTTCCAAGCGGTGCTTTGTTTATTAAAAATTCAAGTGTAAAGAGATATGGTGTTAATGAGTTTGATGGTTTTTATATAACACATGAAAAAAACAATATACTCAAAAGGTCAAAACTGGTAAAAGATGATGTCCTTTTTACAACCATAGGATATTACTTGGGCGTTGCAGCAGTGGTAAATACAAATGTGGAGAATGCCAACATCAATCAGAATGTAGTTAGAATGAGAGTAAACAAAAAATTTACCTCACCGCAATATCTTGCTTGTTTCTTGAACTCAAAATTGGTTCGTTTCCAAATTGAAAACCTATTTACAGGAACATATCCTATTCTTACTTACCCAAAGATAAAATCATTAAAGATTTTCGTTAAAGACAAGAGAGTTGAAAAATCAATAACTGATAAAATAATACTTGCTGACGAAAAAAATGTTCAAGCTCTAAAATTAATAAACGAAGCACAAGCATTATTTCTCAAATCATTAGATGTTGACTTTGCTAAAATAAAAAAACAGATGTTCTATGCAGTGTCAAATAGCCAATTCACTTTGGATGATATGATGACACCAGCTTTTTATTATCCTCTCTACACTAACACAACTAAAGAAATTGCAAAGAACAATAAATGCGAATTACTTGGCACATTAGCTGACTTTAAAAATGGGGATGAAGTAGGGTCAACCAATTACAAAACTTACTTACATAGAAAAGAAACCGATATACCTTTTATTAGAACATCAGATATTATCAACTATGATTTTGACCAATATCCTGATTTCTTTATTGACCAGTCTATTTATAAGGAAATAAATCAAGGTATCAAAGCGGAGGAAATCCTCTTTTCAAAGGATGGTAAAATAGGAATTACCGCTATGACAACTGAGTTTGATAAGTGTATTTTGGGTAGTGGCATATTGAGGATTATTCCTAAAACAGATAAGATTAATCCTTACTACTTGTTTATTGCTTTGTCAACAAATGAAGTCGGTATTTATCAGGCTCTGCAAAGAACAGTTGTTGCCTCTACAATACCACATTTGAGAGAAGACAGAATTGGTGATTTCAGCATTCCTATTTTGAAGAACCAAACAAAGATTATTGAACTTACAAAAGCTGCCTTTCAATTGAGAGATGAAAGAAAAAAATTAATCACAGAATCAAGGTTATTAATTGAAAATAGCTTGGATGTTTAAAAACAACTTAGTACATGCAGCAAGAATTACTCTTAAACATCATTCCATTTGACCCACCTAAAGGGAAACA
>CAYMSG010000181.1:3726-7357 GCA_964392955.1 uncultured Chitinophagaceae bacterium
TTTACAATCATAAACATTATGAATATTACCCGGTTTTCAAGGATTATTTGCAAGTTCTTCTTGATGATAAACTTTCTGCATTAGAACTGTTAGAGTTAAACAAGCTGTACACAGATTTTCAACCAGCCAAAGAGGGTGCAATAGAACTTGAAATTGACTTATCTGTTTCTTACAGGTTTGCCAATCATTATTACCGTTTTCTTATACGGGATTATTTCATGGGCATTGCTGACATTATTCATCAGAATTTCACCAGCGAAACAGAAGTATGGTTTCACGACAAGGATAAAAGCAATGCAAAATACAATGTGTACAACCAGTTTACTGTAAAGGTGCAACATGCAAGGGTTACAGATAAACCCGAAATAGTTTTGTCTTATGATGGCACAACAAAAGTTTTTGCAAAGCCCGTTTCAGAGATTTACAACTTCAACACCAATCTATACAATTGGATAGTTTGCAATGGCATCTTATACAAATGGAAATTCAGACCGCAGGAAGTAATCAATATGCCTGACAAGTGCTATCCTGTATTGAGTAATGACATCAAACCACATTTAGAAATTGCCCACGATGTACCAAACTTAACAAACCGCTACCCGAGATACCTCAATGTATTGCAAGACTTTTACACCAAGTATTTTGATAATGATACTTTCCGCAACTTAATTCCAATCAGTTCAAACGGTTTTTATAAGCCAATTGCAGAGCAGTATCGGGTCATTAGTTCTACATCAAATGATTTGCTTTATTCAGGTGGTAGAACAGGGAAAGAACCCAAGAAAGATTTTAAGTCAAAAGGTCCTTACCAGTTGCCACAAAAGCCAAGCAACTTCAAATTCTTTTTCATTTATCAGCAGTCAGACAAAGCAGGTGCAGTTACCGAGTTATATAAATATCTGAACAGTGGTTGGAAAGATGATAGATTTCCATTCCCTAAGATGCAGGACTATATCAAAGTTCCTTTTGAGTTAGACATTTCAAAGAACGTTGAATTTGATACAGTACAAAATGCAGTTGCAGCGGTAAAAAATGCTGTGAAAAATGCAGAATGGCTTCCCGATACTCAATACATGGCGTTGTTTGTTAATCCGGTTTCCAAATTAGAGAAGGACGAAGCAAGGAAAAACATCTACTATAAAATCAAAGAAATACTATTGTATGAAGGTGTGCTGTCACAGGTAATCAAAAGCGAACACCTATACAAAAACGGAAAACCAAATTCTTACTTCAATACATTTCTGCCACATATTGAAATTGCAATGCTGGCAAAGTTGGGCGGTGTGCCGTGGAGATTAAACAGACCCACCAATAATGAATTGATTGTTGGTGTTGGTGCATTCTATTCAGTAACAAGAAAAACAAGGTTTGTAGGCTCTGCATTTTGCTTTAATAACGAAGGAATGTTCAAAGGCTTTGACTGTTTCAAAGGCAACGATACAGTAAGTCTGGCAGGTTCAATCCGTGAAGCAGTTGCAAAGTTCATAGCAGTTAACTACACAGCTTCAAGGCTCATTATTCATTTCTACAAAGACATTGGTAAAAAAGAGTTACAACCAATCCTGAGAACCTTGCATACTTTGGGCTTAAACATCCCTGTAATAGTTGTTACCATCAACAAAACAGAAAGCAAAGAGCTATTGGGGTTTGACTTGAAAGATGGAAATAACCTGATGCCTTACAGTGGTACAATTGTAAAAGTTGGTAAACCAGAATACTTGTTGTTCAATAATACCCGTTACGATGCAACGGCAAAACCAGCACAGAAGGAATATCACTTTCCGGTGAAGATTGCTTTGTCATCAACTGTTGAAGGCATGTTAGATGATATGAATTTAGTTGAACAACTCATTGACCAGGTTTATCAGTTCAGCCGTATGTATTGGAAAAGCACCAATCAGCAGAGTTTGCCAGTTACAATCAAATACCCTGAAATGGTTGCAGAGATTTACCCCCATTTCCAACACGACAAACTGCCGGACTTTGGGAGGGAGAGTCTTTGGTTTTTATAAAAAGTAAAATATGCGATATACAGGAACAAACAACCAGGTGCTTTTTATTGGGTCTATTGTACCCGAAAGGGCCTATATGTTTAAAGAGGAACTTAAAACAGGCCTTAGCGTAATCTGGAATACAACCGGTAAAGCCGATTTTGTTATAGATAATCAAAAAATAAGCCTGGGCAAAAATTGTATTTTATTTCTTACGGAGTTTCACAAGGTAAAGGAATACAGTTTTGATGAATTAAATATTATACAATTTAACCGGGACTTTTATTGTATTGAACAAAATGATAGCGACCTGGGCTGTAAAGGACTGTTATTTTTCGGTGCCTCATCCATCCCCAAAATTATTATCCCCCAAAAAAGCATTCAGCATTTTTCCATGCTCTGGCAAATAATGATGATGGAAATGGAAGAGAACGATGATTATAAGCAGGAAATGCTCGGCGCTTTACTTAAAAGGTTCCTTATACTATGTGCAAGGGTTTACCGGCAAAAAAACTTCAATATCATTCAGGATGACGCAGGTATTGGCATTGTCCGGGAGTATAATTATCTGGTAGAGCAACATTATAAAAAATATACTAAAGTCTCTGATTATGCAAGACTGCTGTTCAAATCGCCAAAAACAATCTCAAACATTTTTGCAAAATATATTGATAAAACGCCGCTACAGATAATTAATGAAAGAAGGCTCATTGAAGCAAAGCGGATGCTACTTTATACAGACGAACCTGTAAACATTATTGCCGATGAGCTTGGCTTTACAGATATACAGGCATTCAGTAATTTCTTTAAGAAAAGTACCAAGCGCAGCCCTTTAAAATTCAGGTCAAAACGTAAATGACCAATCGGCCTCATTTTGGCTTTACTCAAAACCTCATATTATGCTGCCTGTTGCAATGCAGGAATAATTTACAAATAGGAATGACCTTTACATAATCATCTTTTTAGGAGCAGCAAGTACCTTTGTGTACAAAAAGGATATAAAATGCTCAACTGGAACGATGTACTTAATTTTAGCTCAAAAGCTAACCCAATACCCGATAAAAGGGTAGAAAAAACAGAAGATGAGTGGAAAGCCCTGTTAACTCCCGGTCAATTCCGTATTACCCGTAAACATGGAACGGAGCCCAGCTTTTCCGGTGAATACTGTGAAAGCCATTCTCCCGGAAAGTATTATTGTGTGTGCTGTGACACCCTGCTGTTTGACAGCGGTGAAAAATTTGATTCCGGAACAGGTTGGCCAAGTTTTACCCAGCCTGCAAAAGATAATGCCATCAAATACATCAAGGATAAATCATGGGGCATGACACGTATAGAAGTACAATGTAATATATGTGATTCCCATCTTGGGCATGTGTTTCCAGATGGCCCTGCACCCAGTGGCCTGCGGTATTGTATTAACTCACTCTCTTTAAATAAAGAAGTTACCGGTAAGGAATAATTTACAAATAGTAGTGTGCTATGAAATACCCGTTGAACACTACTGTAAACGAACTTTACACTATAAAAAAAATTGAATAGTTGAAAACGGAGTTTGCAACTTTTGGTAAAGGGTGTTACAGTGAGGTTAAAGAATACTTTATTCAAATTCCAGGTGTTATTAAAGTAATAACTGGTTTTGC
>CAYMSG010000182.1:0-7352 GCA_964392955.1 uncultured Chitinophagaceae bacterium
CTCCATTACTTCAGGTTTACCGGCTTCCCAATCGAGCAACATTTGTTGCGTTGCTTTCATAATGGGAGCTTCCTTTTCAGCTGTTGCTTTATCAACGCCTTCACTGATTAATTTTTCAACCTGCGCTTTGTATTCATCATTAAACTTCACATAATAATCACCAACAAAATGATCGCCTTTTGTATTCGTTGATTGTGGTGTGGCACCATTGCCAAACAGTTGCCATGCGATCATACTTTTACAGATATGGATTCCACGGTCGTTTAAAATGCAGGTTTTTACTGTGTCGTATCCATTTGCTTTGATGATGGCGGCTGTACTCCAGCCTAGAAAGTTGTTTCGTAAGTGACCAAGGTGCAGCGGCTTGTTGGTATTGGGTGATGAATACTCCACCATTACTTTCTGATGCTTCAACGCACCTTTTCCAAAACATACATCATTGTAATGATTGGTAAGCACATTTATCCAGTACGTGTCAGCAACAGTAAGGTTTAAAAAACCTTTAATGATATTGTATGTTGCAAAAAGCTGAGGATTACTTTCCACGAGATGCTTGCCCAATTCATTACCAAGCGCATCCGGACTTTTTGAAAGTGGCTTCAACAAGGAAAATAATACAACAGTATAGTCGCCTTCAAACTCGGGTTTGGTTTTGTTGATCTGAAAATCTTTAGCTGTAAATATTTTACCGTAAAGTTGTTCCAGACTGTTGCTTGCTGCCTGCTGTATCTGTTGTTGAATTGCCATTGGGAAAGATTGAGTGCAAAAATACTGTTTCGCAATGGAATCGGTACGATTGAAAGCAGGGCATATGTAAAAAGTCCCGTTGCTGGAAACGGGACTTTTTATATGGGGATAGTTATTTGTTCGTTTGCCCGGTGGAAGGATCGATCAACAGAGGCGTTTTGCCATCTGTTACGATAATTTTTGTATTGGGCGATTTCGCCAGTTCTTTAAACACCTCCAGGCTTTTCCATTTGATGAAGAACTCATTCAACCCTTCCGAAATGATTTTTTGTGCATTCCGCAAACCTTCTGCTTCAATTGTTTTTCGTTCAGCTTCCTGCCGTTCACGCAGCAATACAAATTCCATTTGCTGGGCCTGTTGTTCGGCTTCCATCCGAAGCTGGATAGCGTTGCTCAATCCGGCTGGTAATACGATGCTTTTCAGCAGAACAGCCTCTACTTCAAAGCCACGGTGCTGCAGTTGCTTTTGCATGTGTTCTTTAATTTCAGCTTCGATCTGGCTGCGTTGACTGGTGTGCATTTCTTTTGCCATAAAGCGGGCCGAAATATCGGAGGCAGCCGACCGGAAAACAGACAGTATCACTGTACGTTCATAATCCAGACCAATGTTTTGCAGAATGCTGGGCACCATTTGTGGATTTACATGGTACAGGATCGAGATCTGGCTTTTAATAGTGAGCCCTTCTTTTGATGGAAGATCGAGATTTACTTCAATGTTGTCGGTTTGTGTGGAAACCTTGATCACCCTTGAAGTAAACGGGTTGAAGCCAACGGCACCGGGTTGGTAAATAGTTGGCTGGAGTTTTCCCAGCTTCCGTTTTACACCAACTTCGCCCTGCCGTACCACAGAGCAGGAACTGCCGAACAAAACTGTAATAGCGAAGAATGCGAGTAGATGAATTTGTTTCATAGTAAAAAATTTGTTGTGAATGATGACAACAAAACCATGCATGAAGTTGATATGCTTTTTTCTCTTTCATTCTTTTTTAACAGGAACCTACCCACTGCCACGGATAAACGCTTTTTTGTATTGTAGTACTTGCTGTAATGTTGCAGCAATAAAAAAAGCACGTGCATTTTTTGCACGTGCTTCTATTTTAGAAACCGACTTATTTATTGACCGCCTCCGTTCATTCTGAACTGGAAACCACCATTACCGCCTCTGCCCATTTCACTCATTGGTTTGATATCATAATCTTTCGGGATAACAAATACTTTGTCATCTACTTTGGCATTAAGGTCCACTTTGGTAACCTGGAAATGAACTTTTGCACCATTGGGACGAACAATTTCAAATTCCATCGGGAAGCCTTTCAGTTTCTGAATACCGGGAATATTTGCCATACGCATGATATCCCTGATACGGAATCCTTCACCCATTGTAAACTCGGGACTGTACCAAACCACCTGTTGTACTTCCTGGTCTCTGCGATCTTTGTAACGAAGCAATGCTTTGTTGCAAACCATGCCGGCGATCTTTTTCGTTTCGCTCAGGTATTCAATAAATACCTCGGGATTGAATTGCTGAATACGTTGCTGGCGACCGGAATCGGCACCTGCCATCATCCGTTGCATGTCGTCATCGGTTGTATAAAAACCCATTTTACGACCCATTGCCTCAAACAGGGTTGTGGTTTTCTTTTCTTTGCTGTCGATGATCACCTGGTTGGTGCCCATGCCCATATCGCTTTCGATCTTGGTCATGCCGTTTTTGAAATACATTTTGGACTTGATCTCCCCATCTCCAATTCTCACCATCATTCTGCCTTCGCCATCGCCTGATACCGGAGGTCCGCCATCAGCATTGGGGTTGCTGCTTTCTGTTTTCATTTGGATCACGGCTTCATTTACAACCTGCTGGGCCATATTGGTGCCGTACATGAAAAAAGCGGCTATGGCAATCACAATCGATTTCATCGTTAAAAATTTAGAGGACGAATTTACGAGGTAGTTCGTAAAGTTGTACAACCGGTTATGTAATTGCGTAAAGGTTAACAAAAAAAGAAGGGTTGATAGAAATCAACCCCGAAACCTAAACCAACTGCATGTAGAAAAAATGTAATTATTTGATCTGGTTCAGCAACGCATCCATGCTTTTATCGGCGCTTGTTGCCACTGCAGGACGAATTGGACTGAAAGTAGTTTTATTAATGAGCGCATCCATTTTATTGTCTGCTTCTGTTGTGCTAACCGGCATTGCTTGCTCAATTGAGGCAGCATACAGCATCAGGTCAACATTTTGATCAGCTGCTGCATTGTTAGCAGTTACCAGTTTTCTGAACTGAGATGCTTTTGCTTTGTTCTCTGCATCGTCAGCAATCATCATGTCAACTGCCGCATCAGCATCAGTTAAAGCAGGCTGCATCATTTTACCAAAGAGGGGAGCAGCTACAGCTTCTGTAAACCTGTTGTTTATTTCATCGTCAGCAACGGCGCTTGAAGTTTGCAGATTTTTGCTGTAGGCAACTGCCATTTTCTGATTCATTTTCTCGGCAACAGTAAAGGATACGTCCATTTTATTGTCGGCCAATCCAATTGAATTAAAATTGATCCTCTTATAAGTATATGCTTTCAAACTGTTTACCCAGGTGGCAATATCCATATTGTTGATACGAACCTCAGCAGTAAATGCGTTGGCATTGGTGATCACAATTTGTTGATTACCGGTTGCGAATGTTACTGTGCAGCAACTGTCGGCAACAGCAGGGTTAAACTGGTTAACTGTCTTTTCTTCTGCTTTCTTAGTGGTGTCATCTTGGGTAAAAGACATGGTTGCCAAGGCAACTACTGCAAAAAGTACTGAAGCGGTCATACGCATCATTCTTCTTACTAAGCTTTTGTTCTGTTTAAGTGTTCCGTTCATGTCGGAGTTCACTGTTAATTTTGTTGTCATCTTCTTTTTTGATGTTTAAGGTTCTATTTATTTTTTCCCTCTCGGGTTTTCTTTTCTTTCAATTGTATAACAAAGATACTATTTAAAGCTGGTACTTTGCAATACATAATACCTTGGTTGACTCATTAAGCTGATGAATGGTCATTTCTTTGTGATGACCGGCCATCAAGGCAATTTGTTTTGGTTCGATCGTTACTTTTTGGTCTGGCACCCGTGTTGGGCAGTTTAGCAGGGAAGGTGTTTCGAAGTAAACTGTCAAAGGCGGTGTTTCTATATTAACCGGAGCTTTGGGTACCTGTTTTCACGTTTTGACGCTGCAAAGTTACTGCCTGTTTAACTATCTTCCAACTAAATTTTCAAAAATTTTTGAAAATAGTATATTTACTGACAGTTTAGTGTTTTCCATATAGTCGCTGATCAAAGAACTTGTATAGATGTGACGGTAAACGTTTGTTTTTGTTACATCTGATGCACAAAATTCTTTTCTTTTTCTGGGGAAAAGGAGCTAATTGAGGATGGATGGCATCAACGAAATGTTAAGCCAGATCAGCAGCTTATGAAGTGTATAAAATGCCTGATGAATGGATGGAATCACTGATTAAAATGGTATCCCCCAAATATGTGATGTGGGACGAACGGTTTCAGCTTTCTGCTTTTTCCTGCTTTTCTGTACGAATGCGCTTGGTGAGCCAGCTTTCTTTAACAGGAATTAGCCAGTTGTTTTCCAGTTCTTCTTTGGTTTGTACAAGGTTATTTATATATAATGTATCGGCCGTTATAAAACCATTCTCAAATGCGTATTGCAACTGGCTGAGGGGGAGCAGCTCTATTTTCTCGTTTCGTACAAAGGCAAGATTCTGCCGGTCGAACATGGATACTTTGTATAACTGTTCAATTTCTTTGATGAGGCGAACACTGCTATCGGTACTGCATCCGCTAACCCCTGTAGCCCGTTCATCGGCCATTAGTATAATGAACTGGCCGAAAAACATGGTGCCGAAGCCTTTAACCGGTGTTCCGTGGCTTTTCCAATTCGCTGTAAAGTGGTTCAGCAGGTCTTCGATCTGTAAGGCTTCGCCCAAACTGAATAAACGGCTGCTTTGGTAGATCCACACACGGGAGTCGGATGAAAAATCGGCGGGCAGTAAATGTTTGTATTCGAGGTTCATGCTACAAAGGTAGCAAGAGTTGCTCTTTTAAGAAGTAAATCAGGATGATTGCTTTTTCCGTTTCTGCTTCAGGTAGTTGCGGATAGCATCATAAGCGGCAAAGCAAATACCGATCACGGTAATTACCAGCAGGTATTTATGCCAATCGGGAAAGAGTTCATTGTTTGCAGCACCGCTTAATTTTCCGATCAGCCAGCGGATGAGATTAATGATCAACAGGATCGCCCCACATAATAAGGAAATAAAAAAAGCCACACCGGCATAGTGAAAAAAAGCAGCCTTTGCAGATTTGAACTGCGGTAACTCTTCTGTTTTTGTTTCATCAACTTTACGGAACCATGTATCTGAATCAAGTAAGCCGAGAATCATTCCAAAGATCAGATAGCGGATGGCACTTTGCTGTAACACCCGGTTCAGCGACAGATCGTTTTCAATCCAATCGACAAGGAAGCGGATAATGAGAAATACCAGGAAGAACAGCACTGTACGCTGCAAAAAATTCTTCCAGTTAAAGCTATGTAACAGGTTTCTCATTCAGTATTTATTTGCAGGCACACAGTATCAGAGGCTGGCAGCTACCAGTTCCGCTACATCCAGTACCTGAACCGATTCATCTTTTTCAGCCACTTTCACTCCATCCGTCATCATCGTATTACAAAACGGACAGGCAGCAGCAATTACAGAAGCACCTGTTTCAACGGCTTCGTTTGTACGTTCCCAGTTTACACGGGTGGTACCTTTTTCTTCTTCTTTAAACATTTGTGCACCACCGGCTCCACAACATAATCCATTGCTGCGGCAGCGTTTCATTTCTACCAGCTCGGCATCCAGTGCCTCCAATACTTTGCGGGGCGCTTCATAAATATTATTGGTACGCCCCAGGTAACAACTGTCGTGGTAGGTGATTTTTTTTCCTTTGAACGATCCGCCTTCTTTTAATTTTACTTTTCCATCATCGATCAGTTGCTGTAATAAAGTGGTATGATGGATCACTTCATAGTTTCCTCCCAATGCCGGGTATTCATTTTTCAATGTATTGAAACAATGCGGGCAAGTAGTAACAATTTTTTTAATTCCATATCCGTTCAGCACCTGTATATTATTATAGGCCATCATCTGGAACAGAAATTCGTTACCGGAGCGGCGTGCAGGATCACCGGTGCACATTTCTTCCTTTCCAAGAATTGCAAACTTAATTCCGGCTTTATCTAAAATTGTGGCAAATGCTTTGGTGATTTTTTGTGCACGCTGATCAAAACTACCGGCACAGCCTACCCAAAATAATATCTCAGGACTTTCATTGTTCGCCATCATTTCAGCCATTGACCGTATCTGCATAACAATCGATTTTGTTTCAAAACTAAGCGAAAGAGACGAAATTGCAGGCAGCTGTTTGCTCATATGTTCAATGAGGCGGCTATCTTTGATTTTCATGTTGAAAAAATTTTTTGAGCGATTGACGAATTGGGAGTTGTGGCCTTTTGCCGTGATTTATTTCCCCATCAGTTTTGTGTGGATCTGGTACATGATCCGCAGCAGGGCGTTTTGGTTTTTTACACCATCAAACCCAACCATTGCTTTTGGTGGCTTTGAAGGAGAAGGAAAAAAAGAAATGTATGATCAGCTGCCGCCACACACTGTACCCCGTACAATTTATATTATGCACGATCTGCCATTTGAAACAGTAAAACAAATACTGGCAGAAGCCGGGTTTACCTATCCGTTTATTGTAAAACCCGATGTAGGGATGAAAGGAATTTTGTTCCGTAAAATAGATTCGGAAGAGCAACTGCAGAAATACCATGAGCGCATACCTGTTGAATACATCGTACAGGATTTGATTGAACTGCCCATAGAAGTGAGTGTGTTTTATTACAGGCATCCTGCATCAGCCAAAGGAACAGTAAGTGGTTTTATACACAAGGAACTGTTGCATGTAGTAGGAAACGGAACACACACCTTAAAGGAGTTGATCGAAAACCATCCACGTGCCAAACACCGGATGGAGGAAATGCAACACCGGCACGGTCATCGTTTTGATCGGGTGATAGAGAATGATCATATTTTTTATTTGTCGTATGCCGGTAATCATAACAGGGGTGCACATTTCACCAATCTTCATGCTGAGATTGATGAGCGTATGCACCAGGTGTTTGATGCGTTAAGCCATTATTCAAAACATTTTTATTACGGACGGTACGATATTAAAACCACCAGTATTGAAGATTTAAAGGAGGGTAAAAATTTTCTCATTCTCGAATACAATGGATGTGGCGCCGAACCGAATCATATTTACGATTGTAATATGAGTCTAGTGGATGCCTACCGTGAAATTCTGAAACACTGGAAAGCCTTATACGAGATCAGCAAGTACAATCACCGCAATGGGTTTCCGTATTGGGATTTTCAGAAAGGGTACCAGTTTCTGAAACAATCGCAACAACATTTTAAGCTGTTGCAGAAATATGATTAATTTCATAGCACAATGTAATTATGAGCACCGATCAAAAATTTCTACTCATCCGTAATTACGATCTGTTTTC
>CAYMSG010000183.1:0-7344 GCA_964392955.1 uncultured Chitinophagaceae bacterium
TACCACTGAACCGGGTTTACAATTTTATTCCGGAAACTTTTTAGATGGAACCATCAAAACAAGCGATGGCAAATCGATCAATCTACGTACCGGGCTTTGTTTGGAAACACAACACTTCCCTGATTCACCCAACCAGCCTGCATTTCCTTCTACCTTATTAAAGCCGGGTGAAAAATATCACACAATAACCAAGTACAAAATTTCTGTTAACTGATTTTTATAAAGTGAATGTATGAGTAGTGATGCGTCTTATGTAATTGGTGTTGACTATGGATCGGATTCCGTTCGAACCATTATTGTAAACACGGCAAACGGTGAAGAATTGGCTTCATCGGTGTTTTATTATCCCCGCTGGAAAAAGCAGTTGTACTGCAACATGAACGAAAACCAGTTCCGCCAACATCCATTAGATTATGTGGAAGGACTGGAAGCAACCATTAAAGAATGTGTGGCGAAGGTGGGACCTGCAGTTGCTGCTAACATCAAAGCATTGAGTGTTGACACAACAGGATCAACACCTGTTGCAGTTGATAAAACAGGAACACCACTTGCATTAACTCCGGGCTTTGAAGAAAATCCCAATGCCATGTTTGTGTTGTGGAAAGATCATACTGGTGTAGGCGAAGCAGCAGAGATCAATGCACATGCAGAAAAATTTGATACCAACTATTTGCAATTTGTTGGTGGTATTTATTCTTCGGAATGGTTCTGGGCAAAACTTCTGCGAGTATTACGTGCTGATGAAAAAGTAAGAAACAGCATTTACTCCTTTGTGGAGCATTGCGATTGGATTCCGTTCTTATTAGTTGGCGGAACAGATGTGCATGCAATGAAACGTGGTGTATGTTCGGCTGGTCATAAAATATTATGGGCAAAAGAGTGGGGCGGGCTTCCTCCCAATGAATTCTTTGCTACATTAGATCCATTGCTTGATGGTTTCACTGACCGTTTGTTCAAAGACACTTATCCTGCTGATCAACCTGTGGGTACTATTACCAAAGAATGGGCTGCCCGTTTAGGTTTACCTGAAACAACAGTGATTGGTGTAGGTGCTTATGATGCACATATGGGTGCTGTTGGTGGACAGATCGAACCATACTACTTAAGCAAAGTAATGGGTACATCAACCTGTGATATGATGGTGGCGCCTGTGAAAGATGTGGAAGGAAAACTCATCAAAGGAATTTGCGGGCAGGTACCCGGCTCCGTTATTCCCGGTATGATCGGGTTGGAAGCTGGTCAGTCTGCATTTGGTGATGCATATGCATGGTACAAACGTTTACTCACCTGGCCATTGCAGCAGATACTTTCAAAATCAACGTTGGTTGATGATGCAACAAAAGCAAAACTCATCAGCGAAACAGAAGATGCAATTATCCCACAGTTAAGCAAACTGGCATCGCAATTAGAAATAGATGAACACAGCGAACTAGCTGTTGATTGGTTCAACGGAAGAAGAACCCCCGATGCCAATCAATTACTCACTGCTTCTATAACCGGACTTGATTTGGGAAGCGATGCGGTGAGAATGTTCAGAGCAGTTGTTGAGTCAACCTGTTTTGGTGCAAAAGCAATTGTTGAACGTTTTGTTGAGCAGGGTATTCCGGTGAAAGGTTTGATTGGTCTTGGTGGTGTGGCAAAAAAATCTCCCTTCATTATGCAGATGATGGCCGATGTGATGAACATGCCCATCAAAATTCATAAGAGTGAACAAACCTGTGCATTGGGTGCGGCAATGTTTGCTGCAACTGTTGGCGGTGTTTATAACAGAGTGGAAGATGCGATGCAGGCGATGGGGCAGGGCTTTGATGCGGAGTATCATCCCAATCCTGATCGTGTAACGGTTTACCAGCACCGTTATGAAAAGTATAAAGTAGTGGGTGCATTTATGGAAGAACAAACAAAAGAACGAAAAGAGGCACTCGTCTGACGCCCACATCTGACGAATATATTATACAGAATTGTCCAATAAATTTTATGAGTAAATATCGTCACATACAGGAAGAAGCATACGAAGCAAACATGCAGTTGCCCAAATTAGGCTTGGTACTGTTTACATTCGGGAACGTAAGTGCGGTTGACAGAAATTTAGCTGTATTCGCCATTAAACCAAGCGGTGTGCCTTATGAAGATCTGAGTCCTGATAAAATGGTGATCGTTGATTTTGATGCCAACACAGTGGAAGGTTCATATCGTCCTTCATCCGATACAAAAACACATGCAGTATTGTACAAGCATTGGGAAAAGATCGGCGGCATTGTTCACACACATTCAACCTATGCAACAGCATGGGCACAATCGCAACGGGATATTCCCATCTTCGGTACTACGCATGCAGATTACAACACCGTTGATATTCCCTGTGCTGCGCCCATGAGCGACGAAATGATCAAAGGCAATTACGAATACGAAACAGGTTTTCAAATCCTCAATTGCTTTAAAGACCGTGGATTGAGTTATGAAGAAGTGGAAATGATCTTAGTGGGAAATCATGCACCATTCACCTGGGGTAAGAATGCAAATAAAGCAGTACACAACAGTGCTGTGCTGGAATTTATTGCGCAAACAGCATTACTTACTGAACAGATCAATCCTAATGCTCCACGTTTAAAAGATTCGATCCGTCAAAAACATTTCGAACGTAAACACGGACCTGATAGCTATTATGGTCAAGCATAAAATGCCTATTCAAATAATAAACAAACATTCAATCGATCACAGATATAATTATAATAATGAAAGCGTTTAAAAATTCAGAAGTATGGTTTGTTACAGGCAGCCAGGACCTGTACGGTGAAGAAACATTAAAACAGGTAGCAGCACACTCGCAGGAAATTGCCACTGCCTTACACAATGCTGCTGTAATACCTGCCAACATTATCTTTAAGCCAACGGTAAAATCAACCGAAGAAATATATACACTTTGTGCCGAAGCAAATGCATCTGCCAATTGTATCGGTATTATAACCTGGATGCACACATTTTCTCCTGCAAAAATGTGGATCAGGGGATTGAATATTTTGCACAAACCATTGCTTCATCTGCATACACAATTCAATCGTGATATTCCATGGAGTACCATTGATATGGATTACATGAATCTGAACCAGAGTGCACATGGCGACAGGGAGTTTGGTTTTATCATGAGCCGCATGCAGTTAAAGCGTAAAGTTGTTGTTGGTCATTGGCAGGATCCGAATGTACTGGTTCGTATCAACGCATGGATACGTGCGGCTGCCGGCTGGCACGATGCACAGGGAGCACGCATTGTTCGCTTTGGTGATAATATGCGTTATGTAGCTGTAACGGATGGCGATAAAGTGGAAGCCGAAATGAAATTCGGTTACAGTGTAAACACACATGGTATTGGCGACCTGGTGAAAGTGATCAACGAAGTAAGTGATGCAGCTGTTGATAAACTTACCCAGGAATATTTTGATACATACAATGTGGTGGCTTCTTTAAAGAAAGATGGCAGCCAGTATCAATCACTTCGTGATGCTGCACGTATTGAATTGGGGATGTTGTATTTCCTGGAGCAGGGAAATTACAAGGCGTTCAGCGATACATTTGAAGACCTGCATGGCATGAAACAATTACCCGGTATTGCATCGCAACGTTTGATGGGCAAGGGGTATGGTTTTGCCGGCGAAGGCGATTGGAAAACAGCAGCGCTTGTACGTACTATGAAAGTGATGGGCAGTGGGTTGAAAGGTGGTAACAGTTTTATGGAAGATTACACTTATCATTTTGATCCTGCCAATCCGTTAGTGCTTGGTTCCCATATGCTGGAAATTTGCGAAAGTATTGCCGATGGTAAACCCAGTTGCGAAATTCATCCATTGGGTATTGGTGGAAAAGAAGATCCGGTACGTCTCGTATTTAATGTAGCTGCAGGTCCGGCCATCAATGCATCAGTAGTGGATATGGGCAACCGCTTCCGTTTGTTAGTTAATGAAGTGGAAGCAGTAGCACCTGTTGCCGATCTTCCCAAACTTCCGGTTGCAAGAGTGTTGTGGAAACCATATCCGAGTATGAATGATGGCTGTGCTGCATGGATATTGGCCGGTGGTGCACACCACACAGGCTATAGTCAGAATCTTACATCCGAACACATGGAAGATTTTGCAGAAATGGCGGGTATCGAGTATGTGCGTATCGGCAAGCAAACCGACCTCTATCAGTTCAAAAATGAGTTACGGTGGAGTCAGGTTTATTATAAATGAACTGTTCCATTACTTTTATTCTTAGATTTAATCTCTTTATACAGCCATCATTTAATCAAAACGTAAAACTTGCGAATGAACAGTTTATCCTTCCTAGACATTCTGATCTTTATCTTCTATTTCATTCTTGTTGCCGGTTACGGTTACTGGGTTTACAACAGGAAAAAGAAAGCAACCATCTCCGCATCACACGACTACTTCTTAGCTGAAGGCTCGCTTACATGGTGGGCAATCGGTGCGTCATTGATTGCCTCTAATATTTCTGCAGAGCAGTTTATCGGCATGAGTGGTAACGGTTATTTTGTTGGTATAGCAGTAGCAGCTTACGAATGGATTGCTGCGTTAGCGTTGATCATCATTGCTGTTTGGTTCATGCCTGTGTATTTAAAGAATAAGATCTACACCATGCCTCAGTTTTTGAAAACGAGGTATAATGAAACAGTATCGCTGATCATGGCTATTTTCTGGTTACTGCTGTATGTGTTTGTAAATCTTACTTCTATTTTGTACTTAGGGGCAATCGCTATCAGTGGTTTGATCGGGCCTGAATATTTACATACAGTCATGATCGCACTTGCAGTATTCTCACTCATTATTACCCTGGGAGGTATGAAGGTAATTGGTTATACAGATGTTATCCAGGTGGCTGTATTGATCATTGGTGGCTTTGCAACCATCTATTTTGCGTTAACGATTGTAAGTGAAAAATTTGGTTTGGGAAGAGATGCCATTGCTGGTTTTAAAACATTGATGACACAAGCACCGGATCACTTCCATATGATCTTGAAAAAACCAACGGAAGCATCTTCACAGGAAGATATTAACAAGTACCTCATTCTGCCGGGTATTGCCATGTATTTTGCAGGTCAGTGGATCGTGAACCTTAATTATTGGGGTTGTAATCAATACATCACACAACGGGCATTGGGAGCTGATCTCGATACTGCACGGAAAGGAATTTTGTTTGCAGGATTTCTGAAATTGCTGATGCCCATTATTGTAATGTTGCCTGGTATTGCTGCGTATGTATTACATCAAAACGGACATTTGCAGGAATTAAGAGGGATGGATGATGCATATTCAGCTATTCTCGGTTTCTTACCATCGGGTTTAAAAGGATTGGCAATAGCTGCGCTTACAGCAGCCATTGTGGCATCACTGGCCGGTAAGTTAAACAGCATCGGCACCATCTTTACACTTGATATTTACATGAAGTATTTTAAGAAAAAGCCTGCTGCAGATGCTGCAACAGTACCTGCTGATACTTACAATGCAGGCGATGAAAAACAAATGGTGTGGGTTGGACGAATGGCCGCATTTGTTTCTATCTTAATTGCTGTTGTTTTTGAATGGCAGGATATGCTGGGCATTGGTGGTAAGGGAGGATTTACATTTATTCAGGAATATACAGGCTTTATCAGTCCGGGTGTATTTGCCATGTTTATACTTGGTATGTTCTGGAAACGTACAACAGGTACTGCTGCAGTAGCAGGTTTAATAACGGGATTGGCGATGTCGATCTTCTTTAAACTGCTCGCTGTTCCATTATTTGGTCATGAAACGCTTCTTTATACAGCGTTCCAGACTCCAAATGAAAAAGGAGAACTGGTTTATCAGATTCCATTCCTGATCAATATGGGATGGGCATTCTTCTTTACTATGGCAGTAATGATCGGTATCAGCCTGGCGGGTCCGAAAGTAAATCCAAAGGCATTTGTGTTGGATAAGGAAATGTTTAAGCTGAAGCCTTCGATTATTGTGATGATCGTATTTACTTTGTTTATTCTTGCAGCACTGTATGTGAAGTTCTGGTAACAATAACAAGAAGTTTTCGTTTTCAAACACCTGTCGCTAACGGCAGGTGTTTTTTTATGCTGCATTGAATCAGTTATTTTTGTGGTCAGTTATGAATCAACAAAAAGCGTTTTTATTTGACCTCAACGGAACCATGATCGATGATATGCAGTACCACATCAAAGCATGGCATGGTATCCTCAACGGGTTGGGTGCGAATATATCGATGGAGCGCATGAAAGAAGAATGTTACGGGAAGAACGATGAACTGCTGGAGCGGATGTTTCCAGGGCGTTTCAGTGAAGATGAAAAACGGGAAATGAGTTTTGAAAAAGAACGGCATTACCAGGTGGCATTTAAACCGCATCTGCAATTATTGCCCGGCCTTGATGTATTTTTAAAAGAAGCCCGGCAGCAAAAAATCAAAATGGCGATTGGTTCAGCAGCCATCATGTTCAATATCGATTTTGTATTAGACAATCTCCATATCCGTGATCATTTCTCTGCATTAGTGAGTGCAGATGATGTGGCTGTAAGTAAACCTGATCCTGAAACATTTTTGAAATGCGCAGAGCAGCTTGCTGTTGCACCGGAACATTGTATTGTGTTTGAAGATTCACCAAAAGGCGTAGAGAGTGCAAAACGTGCAGGTATGAAAGCAGTTGTGCTCACAACTTTGCATGAAGCTCATGAATTCGATGGGATGGATCATGTATTGATGTGTGTGAAGGACTTCAATGATATTAAACTGAAGGAGCTGTTGCGATAAGATGCAGCTAAATATTACAAAGGTTTCTTACTTTTAAAGTATTGGTTAGTTGTTCCACACAATTTTTAATTTCAATCGTTGAACATAAAAAATTAGCAACATGTCAAACATCAATCTCATCAATGAAGAAAGAGCCGTCAATATTGGCAAATTTATGGTGGGCCGTTTGTTGCCCTTCCGTCAAAAGCGAATGGTAGGCCCATTTATTTATATTGATCACATGGGGCCGGTGAAGCTGAATGAGCGGGAAAATTTTGATGTGATGCCGCATCCGCATATCGGTCTTTCCACACTTACCTTTTTATTTGAAGGCAATATCATGCATCGTGATACATTGGGAACAGAGATGGAAATCAGTCCCGGTGCAGTCAATTGGATGACGGCTGGAAAAGGAATTGTACATTCTGAACGAACACCGGACTATCTGCGTCATTCAGATAAATCAATGCATGGGCTACAGATATGGGTGGCATTACCAAAAGAACTGGAGCAAATGGAGCCGGCTTTTTTTCATGTGGATAAAGAACAGATCCCCGCATGGAGTGACGATGGATT
>CAYMSG010000184.1:0-7321 GCA_964392955.1 uncultured Chitinophagaceae bacterium
TCTGCCTGCGCCCGATTCGTTACTTTTAAGTTTTAATGCCGCTGCAGCAGAACCTGATACAATAAATTTTGTATCATGAAAGGAATCAACAAGGGTTTTTAAATGTACTTCCCATTCTTTTAAGTACTGAATCTCATCAAAAAAGACATATAAACCTTCAGCGCTAATATCGTTTTGAGCTTTCATGCATAGACGAAGAAGTTGTTCTAGGCCAATATTATTGTAAATAGGTGTTTCAACAGAAATGTAACAAATCTTTGAAGCAGGAATTCCCTCGTCAATTAATTGTTGAATGGTTTGATAGAGCATTACAGTTTTTCCTACTCGTCTTGGGCCCATCAAAACAACGGCACGTTTGATGTTTTTTTGCAAGACTAATTGGTAAAAGAGGTCAAAGTATAACCTTCTTTTCCACTGTTTGTAAAACTTCGGTATTTCTGAATTGTCCCACCATGGATTATCAAATCGTAAGCGTTCAATAATTTGCTCTTCAGAAAAAGATTTGATTTTCAGTGCCATAGAGTAAAAATACAAAATAAGTGTAAAAAGTTACTTCTATATGCAAGAATAAAAAATTCAAATATTTTTCTGAGATTATTACTTTGATTTACAGTCAATTGTAACTTTTATACTATCGTTTTCTGCCAGCTACTAAAAAAAAGATGGTACTTTGTGTTGCATAGTACTGAATTTTCACTTAGCTTTGTTTTGTCAATGTAATTAAGGTGATTGGAAGGCAGAAGCAAAAAGGAAGAGCTCTCCGTACAACTTCTCCACCACCTTTCATCCAAACAAACAAACTCCTCAGGTTATGAATATCGAGAACACACAAAGCCAGATGCGCAAGGGAGTCCTGGAGTTTTGCATTCTCTCCGTTATCCAACGGGGCGAGGTGTACCCCAGTGATATTATAGAGGAAATGAAAAAGGCAAACCTTAACATCCTCGAAGGAACCCTGTATCCACTACTTACCCGATTGAAGAATGCCGATTTGCTCACCTACCGCTGGGTTGAAAGCAGCAGCGGTCCGCCCCGAAAATATTTTGCACTAACAGAAAAAGGAGCCGCCTTTTACAAAGAGCTGGAACAAACCTGGAACGAAATGGCCAGCTCAGTTGAAGCCGTTACCAAAAAGAACGGAAGAGTAAATGCTGCCGTTGCCGGCGAAAGTATAGAAGTGCATCCACCTTCATCTGAAAGTCCACTTTAACCATTAAACTGTTATTATTATGAAAAAGGTAATCAATATAAACTTCAAGGGCCGGGTAATACCCATTGAGGAAGCGGCTTTTGAACAATTGCAGAAATACACCGAGAGTCTGCGCCGCTACTTTGCCAACGAAGAAGGACGTGATGAGATCATCAATGATATTGAAGATCGTATTGCCGAGTTGTTTGATGAAGACCTGAAAAAAGGTGCTACCTGTATTACCGAAGAAAAGGTAACCGCCATTTGCAGCAGCATGGGTAGTGTGGAAGATTTTGAACAAATGGATAATGAAACAGGTGCATCAGCCGGTAACAGCAGTTCTGCTTCATCTTCTACATCGTCAACATCATCTGCGTATGCAACAGCCGAAGAGCCCCGTGGTAGCCTTGGCCGTAATGCCAACGATAAAGTATTAGGCGGTGTTTGTAGCGGTTTGGCACATTATTTAAAGATCGATCCTACCGTTGTACGTATCCTGTTTGCACTTATCACCTTTGGTGGTTTTGGTACAGGCGTATTGATCTACATTGTATTGTGGATCGTATTACCGATCAAAGATCTCAAAACAAATATCCGCAAGCGTTTGTTCCGCAACCCCGATGATAAAGTGATCGGTGGTGTGGCAAGTGGTTTGGCAAGTTATTTTAATATACCCGTTTGGATTCCACGTGTAGTGTTTACATTACCACTTATTCTCGGAATCATTTCTTCGATCTTCCGCAATGCCATGTTTGATTTTGATTTTGAACCCGACTTTGTGTTTGGTGGTTTTGGCGGAACACTCTTTGTAATCTATGTAATTCTCTGGATCGTATTACCCTTGGCCAGCAGTGCAACTGAAAAACTGCAGATGCGTGGTGAAAAGATTGATGTGAACAGTATTAAAAATGCTGTGCAGGAAGAGCTTGGTACCGGTGGTACAATTAAAGAAAGAGCTTCACAAATGAGTGAAGACATTAAAGAAGGTGCACAACGTGTAAGTGCAACCATCACCGAAGGCGCACAACGCATCAGTTCCGAAATGGGAACCAAAAGCAAAGCCTTTGCTGTGGAAGCAGCACCGATTGCCCGCAGTGCAGGAAGTGGTATTGGTCATGCCATTGGTGTATTATTCAAAGCATTCTTTCTGTTTGTTGCCGGTGTAATTGCGTTTTCGTTACTGATGGCGCTGATCGGTGTAACATTTGCCGGTGTGGCTGCCTTCCCGTTTAAAGGATTTTTCCTGGAAGGCACCTGGCAACATGTAGCTGCATGGGGCACATTATTATTGTTCCTGCTGGTACCGGTGATTGCATTGTTAACCTGGGTGATCCGTAAGATCATTGGCACCAAAAGCCGTAACCCTTATCTCGGTTATACATTCGGGTTCTTGTGGTTCTTAGGATTGGTTTGCTTTATTATTCTGATTACATCATTCGTGAACAACTTCCGTGTATCGGCACAGGAACAACAGGTTGTGGAAATTGCACAACCGGTGAATGGGAAAATGATCGTGAAAGTCCCTTCTGAAAAAGTAAAAGTATATGGCCGTGCATTTGGAATTGATGATGTATTCAGCATGGATGGCGATAGTCTCTACATCAACAGCATCCGTTTACGGATTGTAAAAAGCACCGACAGCCTCTTTCATGTGAAGTACGATAAACGCAGCTCTGGTCCTACAAGAGACAAAGCATATAACAGTGCCCAATCGATCAAGTATGCATTGAATTTTAAAGACAGTGTGCTTTCATTGAACAAAGGGTTTACCGTTAGTGAACAATCAAAATTCCGCAACCAGCGTGTGGTTGTAACCATTGAAGTACCGGTTGGAAAACATATTTATATCGACAGAAGTGTGAATCGTTTGGAATGGCACAATGTAACGTTCAATGGACGTGGTGGCGATTGGGAGTGGGAAGATGATCACCGCTGGAGCAACCGTGGATGGGATGATACAGATGTGGAATATGTAATGACAGAAGAAGGACTGGAACGTGTAGATGGAAAAGATAAACTGAAAAAAATAGAGCGGGAAGAAGGTACACTTGAAAACGAACTGGAGCGCCTTGAACGTGAAAAGAAAGAATTGCTGGAAAAAGAAGAAGAGCTGAGAAACAGGAAAAAGGAAAACGACAGCCTCCGCTATCGTTACGATCCGGAAACACCAAAAACATCTGCAGCTCCGGCAAAACAGATCGTTCAACGGATAACAGCACCTGCTAATGATGCGGTGATTATACAACCAATGACCATTAACGCCTTATAAACTCGGTTAAAGTTGGAACAGCCAACGGCCCCGACGTTTTGCAAAAAACCGAGGGGCTTTTTTTCCTCTTCTCCCGGGAGCGAAGGCGTGGGTTAATTATCATCAACCATTAAACCTTATTTATGCGATTGCTACGTTTTATCACGCTCTTTTTAATGGCTGTTGTTTTATTTGGAACAGCACATGCACAGCAAACAAATCAAAAACAGCACGACAAAGAATTGTTTGAGACCATTTTCAAATTAGACAGTGCCTGGTTTGCAGCCTTCAACAAAGATCTTGCTGTGTTCAAAAGTTACATGGATCCTTCGCTTGAGTTTTATCACGACAAGACCGGTCTTACGTTTTATGCAGATAACGTTGCGGCATTTGAACGGATCAGGAAAAATGTTCCCGATTTAAAGCGTGAGCTGTTGAAAGAAACCATGGAAGTATATCCCATACCCGGCTATGGTGCCGTGCAGATTGCACAACACCGTTTTTGCCATATGGAAAACGGCAAAATGGATTGTGGCGTATTCAAATTCGTCCATACCTGGAAAAAAACAGAACAAGGATGGAAAGTAACACGCATCATCAGCGTAGATCATTAATATATCTCATTAACCATTACCTTATCATCATTGAATATGTAACGGGTTTTCCCGTTGATTCAATTCAAATCACCTTGTCATGAAATCAAGAATTAAAAAGATCAGCGAAGTGCTGCTCATCAGTTTTCTGATCATTGCCATTCTGTATGGCCTGCTTTGGTTGCTGGGTTATCTTCGGTAATTTTATTGCGTTAAATCAAAGCCTGTGCAATGGATCAGCTGCCACAAGTGATAACACTACGTACAGCCACAATCGAAGACTTACCCACACTTGAATATTGGGATCAGCAGCAACATGTCATTGATTCCGACCCCAACGACGATTGGGAGTGGGCAACCGAATTACCAAAACAAGTTCCCTGGCGTGAACAAATAATGGCCGAATTGAACGGCCAACCCATCGGATTTATCCAGATCATTGACCCCGCTTTGGAAGAAACGCATTACTGGGGCGATGTCGAAAAAAATCTTCGTGCCATCGATATCTGGATCGGTGAACAACAACATCTGAATAAAGGCTACGGTACACGCATGATGCATTTAGCCATTGAGCGTTGCTTTGCCAACGATGCGGTAACAGCGATTCTGATTGATCCGCTTGCATCCAACACTGCCGCACGACGATTTTATGAACGACTGGGTTTTACGTTTGTAGAAGAGAAGCGTTTTGGTGAAGATGAAACGGCGGTGTACATCCTGTACCGGAACAACCATACCGCAATTTCATGAAACAGAACCTGTGCATTAGGTTCTTCAACAAATACTGTTTTCAAAACTTCTCACGGCTCATTCTTCAGCTTCCTTTACTTTTGTGCCCATTACAAACGATTGAAAAATGAAATCAACTCCCTTTACAAACAAACACATTGCCCTGGGTGCGAAGATGGCCGAATTTGCCGGTTACAATATGCCCATTTCTTACACCGGTATTAATGATGAACATGCGGCCGTACGGAACAACGCCGGTGTGTTTGATGTAAGCCATATGGGCGAGTTCATTTTAAAAGGTGCAGGAGCCCTCGATCTCATTCAACGTGTAACCAGTAACGATGCGTCAAAACTAAGCAATGGAAAAGCCCAGTACAGTTGTCTGCCCAATGCGCAGGGAGGCATTGTGGATGATCTGCTGGTGTATTGTATCGAAGAAAACAACGTTTACATGCTGGTGGTAAATGCCAGCAACATTGAAAAGGATTGGAACTGGGTACAGCAGTTCAATACGAATAATGTGGAGATGCACAACATCAGCGATAAAACCTGTCTGCTGGCCATACAAGGTCCCAACGCTACAAAAATTCTGCAACCACTCACGGAGATGGATATCCTTAATTTAAAATACTACACGTTTGTAAAAGGGGTATTTGCCGGAGTGGAAAATGTACTGGTAAGTGCAACCGGTTATACAGGTGCAGGCGGTGTTGAAATTTATTTTGAAGACAGCAACGGAGCCGCTGATAAAATCTGGGATGCCATTTTTGAAGCAGGAAAAACAGCCGGCATTAAACCCATTGGTTTAGGTGCAAGAGATACTCTCCGCCTGGAAAAAGGTTTTTGTTTGTACGGCAATGATATCGACGATACTACCTCTCCACTGGAAGGCGGGTTGGGCTGGATTACCAAATTCAGCAAAGAATTTACCGCAAAAGATATTTTGGAAAAACAAAAAGCAGAAGGCGTACAACGCAAGCTGGTTGGTTTTGAAATGATCGACCGTGGTATTCCCCGTCATGATTACAAGATCAAAGATGCAGATGGTAATGAAATCGGGAAAGTAACCAGTGGCACACAATCACCATCGCTGCAAAAAGCAATCGGGCTTGGTTATGTGGCTACAGCACATGCAAATTTTGATGCGGAGATCTACGTGGAAGTGCGTGATAAACTCCTGAAAGCAAAAGTGGTGAAGATCCCCTTCCTGTAAAAGGCATTATTCTTGCTGGTAAACCAAGCCGGTGGGCTATTTATTGCGGTGAGTCACCCGCACTCCTGAGCTTGTCGAAGGATAAAGGGTGGCTCGCCGGCAGGAACAAATAACCAAACAGATCACTGCTACATGCCATCCATTCACATCACCACATTTATTGCTGCACCCATTGAACGTGTGTTTGATCTCAGCCGTCATGTCGGATTGCATAAAATTTCACAACAGGAGAACAACGAAGAAGCAGTGGGCGGTGTTACATCGGGCCTGATTCAACAAGGCGAATCTGTTACATGGAAAGCAAAACACTTGTTCAAAACAAGATTCATGACGGTGAAGATCACCGAAATGAAAAGCCCCGATTATTTTGAAGATATAATGGAGAAAGGCGATTTTGTTTCTTACACGCACAAGCATTATTTCAAAGCCGTGAAAAACGGTACGATCATGATTGATGAGCTGGAATTTGTAACACCGTATGGATTTATTGGATCAATGCTGAACCGGGTTCATCTTACCTCTTATATGCAGCAGCTATTAGAAAAACGAAATGAAACGATCAGGGAATATGCACAAACCTCAAAGTGGCAGACCTTATTATCGTAGAAACCCTTCGTATTTTAATTTTTAGCAATCTATTTTGACTTTCTGAGCGAATTGATTAAACTTGTATACCCAAAACAATATCAAATGAAAAAATCAGGGTTCGTTCTGTTTCTTTTCTATCTCCATTTTTTTTCTCCCAACCTGTTCTCCCAATGTATGTTGATTCCTGTTTCATTAAACGAACGGGTAAACAAAAGTGATATAGTGGTGGAAGCTGTTGTCACCGAAAAAGAAAGTTTTCTGGATCCGGTTACCGGATCAGTTTACACCATGAATAAAATAGCAGTCAAAGGATGGCTTAAAAACAAATACAGCTCAAACTACATTTATACAAGAACCGAAGGTGGTACATACAAAAATCATTCAACCACGGTGTATCCTTCTCTTCAACTGGAGAAAAATGCAACCTATATTTTGTTTCTGAACAAAGCCGATGCTAAAACTGAAAACCGAATTCTTCGCCTCCGCAATAATTCAGTTCTGCAAACAGTCCCTGTTGCAGGCGCACAGGGTGGTATCGTTGAATCATTGGGTTACTTTACAGATGTGATGCAAAAGCAAAAACACACGGACGTGGAGCTGTTGCAAAAAATCAAGGAAATTACAAAACAGGAGGCAGTAACACCCGAAGGTAAATTATATCAACCCGCAAGCAAACAGCCGACTTTGAATCGTACAATGGCAATTACAGCTGTATCACCTGCTACAGTTCGCTCAGGTACAATAGACGCAGCTGACCAGGT
>CAYMSG010000185.1:0-7275 GCA_964392955.1 uncultured Chitinophagaceae bacterium
AGTTGAATAAAATCATCGGTGGGTATCTCCATGGTTTTACTGTTGATGGGATTCGGAATGCTCTTGCTTCTTCCCTTTTCCCAACGGTAAGCCAATGTATGCGTAGCTGCATTTTTCAGCACCTGGTTATAATCCTGTTTTGCTTCGGCTTGTGCATAGCCCGTAACCGCAGCAGCCATTTCAACCGTAAACAGCTCTGTGAGTTTGCCGTTCCAGTTGGTTGAAGTTTCACCTGCTGCTTCAGCTATTGTTTTATTCAATGTTGTTTCAGCAGCAGTACTGTTTTTTGATTTGCAGGCAATGAGAAGCAAACAAAAAGCAATTGTTATGATAGTAATTTTTTTCATAGTCAGAGTTTCGAAATTTTAAAACTTACCCTTACATTATTACTGCAGTTTTCACAAACATCAACGGGGCCTTTGTTTATAACATCTTTAAAGTTCAACGTCTTTCTTACCTTTCCATAATCTTTATTCGGGCCGGCAACTTTTACTTTTATGTGGTGCCAGTATTCAACTTCAAATGCTATATCAGGATTATTCAATTCAGCTTTGGAAATTTCAAAGTCTCTGTAATAATCAGGCGTGTTGGAGAAAACATAAGGTGTTTTACTGTTGTTATTGAGAGGGTTGTCTTCTGTTTTATCAAAGAAGTTTTGACTTTTATTGCCGAAGCTTTTAATTTCTGTTCTGCCGCTGCTGGTAACTTTGTACACACGTAATCCTGAAAAACCATAAAACCACCAATACTGCGTTGCTGCTGCCACAGGCAAATCTTTTGCGGCAACGCTGATTTGTACAATATTTATTCTGAATTTTTCTTTGCTCTCATTTTGTAACGGAGCAGCGTTGTTTGTATTGGTTGGAGTCTGGGTAGCTGTTGCTGCAGTTGACGTACTGACTGCTTTATTTGTTTTTACATGTTTCGTTCCTGTCCAGTCTCCACCGGTAAGTGCAGTTGTCCAGCCCCATTTTCCTTTAAAGCTGTTGCCTTCAAATGTATATTCCAGGTAACCCTGTTTGCCATTATTGGTAAATGTGCCGGTTAACTTTTTTGTTGATGGATTATACGTAGCTGTAATCTCTCCAACCGTATGATACTTGCCGGTTACTTTATTACCCACCTGCTGCAGAATAAGATAACCTTGCGATGTATTCCATTTGCCACTCCATACATTAATGGTAAAATTATTGGGGGTAGTACTGCTTGTTTTTGTTCCATCCCATTTATGATCGGGGTTGGTTGAATACTTATTGTTCGACTGATATCCCCAGTTGCCGTAAAAACCATTGATCTGGTCAAAGAAACTGCTGCCGCCTTTTGGAAAGAAAACGAACTTCCCTTCAGCAGCGCCATTATGAAACATACCCTCTACTTCCTTGGCATTGTTTTGAAATGTACCGGTAATGGTGCCATTGTCTTTATAATCGCCATAAATAATACCGCCATTGGGATATTCAAAACCTGTTTCGGTAATAAATTTTACAGTTCCGTAGTTGGTACTGTAGGTGCCATTGGAGAACGACTGTGCAAAACATTGTGTCAGCACTAAGATGCAGATGATGATTGTTGTAAAGCGTTTCATGATTTGTTCTTTAAATTGTTTCATGGTTATTGTATAATAAATTCCACCCTTCTGTTTTGCGCTTTCTCAGCAGGGTTGCTGTTTTTATTGAGTGGCTGACTTTCACCTTTTCCATCGGTAGTTAATTTTTCAGCTGGTATGCCAAATTCATTAACCAGTGCCCGTTTAACGGAGGCAGCACGTTTTTGCGACAACACAAGATTGTCTGTATCCTTGCCATCATTATCGGTATGCCCGATAATCGATACCGTACCTGTTACGTTTTGAATACCTTCAGCAATTTCTTTTAGTATGGAATAAGAGTTGGGGCGAATCGCATCAGAGTTCACATCAAAGTAAATATTCTGCGTTACAAATTTTTTCTTGGTAACCATTTCTGTTTTCGGCTGGGCAGCGCCGGTAGCCAAACGAAAATTGGTAAACGCCATCTTGTTCTCATCTACAAAATAGGTTTGCAGATGAAAGGCAAGAACATACTCTATTCCTGCTGCAAACAGATCCACATCCTTCAGCACTTGCTCTTTATTGATCCAGGCCGAAACCATATTTCCTTTTCGGCTGATGCTTATTCTGGCAAAGAAGTTTTCACGTTCAGGTTGCCAACTGTAAAATTTGAATTCGTTTTGCGGGCTCCGTTCTTCGTTGTTGATCTTTTTTACATAGTTGCCAAGACCTGTTTTCGGCATTTGTGTAATTGGACTCATGTTAATCTCGCTGCTGTTATCCATCCACGGATCGGCCAATGCTGCTGCCTGCGATTTATCAATAAACCTTACACCAACTGTTCCTGTATGTTTATCGGCAGTGTAAACATCAAATTCAAGCGTAAAGTTTTGCGGCAATGTTTTTAAGCCAAGCGGAAAAAATGATCCGCCTCTTACCTGCATCCATTGCTTATCCTGTTGCGTGGTAACAGAAAGATTGTTGGCATCATACGCACCCCAACGGGCTGTTGAACCATCTGCAAAATCTTCAAAAAACAAAATATGCTCGCCGGGTATAAAATCGAAATCTTTGTACGATGTATAATCGGTATTGCCCTGCTCATCTGTTATGGTTACCTGTGCATCATATCCACCGTTACCAATAGTATCAGCAGCTCCGTTTTTCGTTTTCTTTTTAAAAATGTTGCCGATCTTTTCTTCAGCTTTGTCCAGCGCTTTATCAATACCTTCCGAACTTCTGGTATCTACCCGTTGAGATGTTTTTGATTTTGCCTCTTCTACTTTCCGTTTAACCAGTTGGGCATTTGCTTGAGCTGCCAGCAGAAACAATAAATTACAAATAAGAAAAAGTGTACGCATCGCTCACTGTTTTTTTGATTTTGAAATAGACTGCAAAACTGCTGCTCCTGCACTTGCTGTTTATAATACAAACACCTGAAAAAAATTTTTCATGGTTTTCCGTGAGGAGTTTTACGCTTTGGATGGATGGATTATATTTGAAAATAAATCAATGCTTACACCCATGCAGAAACTTCCTGTAACCGTTCTGTGTTTTGTATTTTTTCTGTTTGTTACACCCCTCTTCAGCCAGGATCCGTTATCACCCGATTCGTTACTAAATGAAGCTGCCGCCAGTAAAACTGATACCGGCAAAGCCCGTTTGCTACTTAAAGCAGCCATCAATTATTTTGAACAGGGGAAACAGGAAAAAGTGCCCGTGCTTGCAGCAGAGATCAACGGGTTACTCCGCAAAACCGATCACCCGAAAATCCAGACCGACTTATACAAACTACTTGGGAACTATTATGCACTATCCGGCAAGCGGGAACTCGAACACAGCTATGCAGATAGTATGATCACCTATTCACGGCAGAAAGGTTATAAACCTGGTGAAGCAAAAGGTTTGTATGTAAAAGCGGTTGCCTTTTTACGAAGCCGTGAACCGGAAAAAGCAATGGACTATTTAAAACCTGCGGCCAATTTGTTTAAAGAACTGGGCGACGAATTCTGGCTGGCCCAAACCTATAAAACCATCGGCAACAGCTTACTCGAATTTCGTAAAGCAAAAGAGGCTATTCCCAATTATAAAATAGCCGTGGAAAAATATCTCTCACTCGGCGCAAAAATGGACGCAGGATTAACCTACAGTAATATGGTGCGTGCATTTTCAGTACAGGCCATGTGGGATTCCAGTATTTATTATAACAACAAGGCCGCTGCTTTGGCCAAACAGTTACCCATTGAAGGTGAGTTGCACTTTATGGTTGCTATGAGCGATGCAGAGCTGCAGGCAACCAAAAATAATTACAAAGCTGCAGAGGTTTCGGCTGAGGAAGCTGTGCGTTTGGCCAACAAACTGCAGGATGCCCGTATGCAGGGGGCTGCTTTATACATCCGTGCCGGGATGGCTTATACAGCTGAGAATTATGCAACGGCATTAAAATATTATCTGCTTGCGAAAGATGTGCATGAAAAGGCAGGCAACTTTAACCAGTGGCTCGATTTGCAAAAAGATATTGCAAGGGTGTATTCAGAAATGGGCGATTATAAAAATGCGTATGCGTACCAGCAAACTTATTACAACGTTAACGATTCACTCTTTTCTGAAAACTCTGCCAAACAGATCAACGAACTGAATGTACAATTACAAACAGCTGAAAAGGAAAAACAAATTGCAGAGCAGCGTCTTTTACTCTCAAAGAAAAACAACCGGCTTTGGTTGCTGGGTATTGGTTTAGGGGCAGCAGCGTTGGCAATCCTGCTGTTATTCTTTTTGTACACACAACGCAAAAAAACACATGAGCAAACACTGCTCACCTTAAAAAAAGAACAAGATCTTTCGCTGTTGAAAGCATTAATGACGGGCGAAGAAAAAGAACGGAACCGTTTGGCTCGTGAGTTACACGATGGGTTGGGTGGCATACTGGCTGCTGCACAAATGCAGGTGAGTCAATTGGAAGCGCCACAACAAGCCGATAAGGAAAAAGCCGCCGGTCTTATACAAAAGGCTGCATCCGAAACAAGACGCATTGCCCACAACCTCTTGCCCGAAACATTGCTGCGTTATGGTTTAAACGAAGCCTTGAAAGAATATTGCCGCTCTATTTCCGAAAGCAGGTTGATGCAGTTGGATTATGAAGCGGTAGGTATGGAAGAACGCCTGGCACAAACAACCGAACTCAGCATTTACCGTATTATCCAGGAACTCATCAACAACAGCATCAAACATGCGGGCGCAACGGAAACCTTTATTCAACTGCATCGCCATAACGAAATGCTTACGATTACAGTGGAAGATAATGGCAAAGGTTTTTCACCAAAAGAAACAGGAAATGGAATCGGGTTGAGTAATATACAATCGAGAGTTTCGTTCCTCAACGGAAAAATGGATATCCGTTCCGAACAGCAAAAAGGAACTTCTGTGTACATTGAAATACTGTTGAACAAACATGAACAAGCAGCATAGCATCTGTATTATCGACGATCACCAACTCATTCTTGAAGGAGTGGAACGAATGCTGGCCGGTCAGCACAACTGGCAGTTTGCCGGCGGCTTTACTTCTGTGCGTGCATTTGAACAGTTTATCAGTACCAACACATTACCTGATCTGTTGCTGCTCGATATTCATTTGCCCGGCGAAGATGGATTAGCTGTTTGCAAACAGCTGCATAAAAAATACCCGGCATTAAAAATTGTCATGCTCACCAGTTTGTCCGAACCGGCCATTGTAAAAACGGCATTGAAAAACGGAGCCAATGGTTTTTTGCTGAAGAATATGCAAAAAGAAGAACTGCTGGATTGTTTTTCCAAAGTGCTGGCGGGCGAAACCTACCTGCACAAAGAAATGGAAAAGCTGCTCCTGCAAAACAGCCTCGGCATCAAACAGGAAACCAACTACCTCCCCAAACTCTCCCGGCGTGAACAGGAAGTACTGGATTTGATTGCCAGAGAACACACCTCACAGGAAATTGCCGATCTGCTCTTTGTATCGGTTAACACAGTAGAAACCCACCGGGCCAGTTTACTTTCCAAATTCGGCGCACGTAATATTGCAGGGCTGGTGAAAGCAGCTGTTGAAAAAGGACTGATCAATTAATCAATCCGGCTATTTTCCGAAAATAATTTTTGCTAAAATATTTGGCTTCTAAAAGAATTAGCTTAGGTTTGCTAAACAAATTAGTGTTAACAAACAAAACAAACCCGTTATGGAAGAGGCTTTAATTTTGGAGAAACCAAAAAAGGAAAAAATGAGTAAAGAGAGCAGCAATGTTAATAATGAAAAGCTCAAGGCGTTAAAGCTCACCATCGACAAGATTGATAAAGATTTCGGCAAAGGCAGTGTAATGATGATGAATGAAAAAGGCGTGCATGAGATCGAAGCCATTTCAACCGGCTCCATTGGCCTGGATACAGCATTGGGTATTGGCGGTATTCCAAAAGGAAGAGTGATTGAAATTTATGGACCAGAGAGTAGTGGTAAAACAACCATTGCCACACATATTATTGCCGAGGCACAAAAGAAAGGCGGTATCTGCGCCATTATTGATGCAGAACATGCGTTTGACAGTGTATATGCACAGAAACTGGGTGTTGATGTAGACAATCTGTTGATCTCTCAGCCCGATTACGGCGAACAGGCATTGGAAATTGCCGACCGGTTGATCCTTTCCGGTGCGTTGGATGTAGTGGTGATCGATTCTGTAGCGGCACTTGTACCAAAAGGTGAACTGGAAGGTGAAATGGGCGATAGTAAAATGGGTTTACAAGCCCGTTTGATGAGCCAGGCCTTGCGTAAACTCACGGCTACCATTTCAAAAACAAATACCATTTGCATCTTCATCAACCAGTTGCGTGAAAAAATCGGTGTAATGTTCGGTAACCCCGAAACAACAACCGGTGGTAATGCCTTAAAATTCTATGCATCGGTTCGTTTGGACATCCGTCGTATGAGCCAGATCAAAGATGGCGATGAAGCCATTGGTAACCGTGTAAAAGTGAAAGTGGTAAAAAACAAAGTGGCTCCTCCATTTAAAGCGGCGGAGTTCGATATCATTTTTGGTGAAGGTATCAGCAAAACAGGCGAAATTATTGATATGGGTGTTGATCTCGCCATTATCCAGAAAAGCGGAAGTTGGTATAGTTACAATGGAGATAAGCTGGGACAGGGACGTGATGCGGTAAAACAACTCATCATGGATAATCCTGAGATGTCAGCAGAAATTGAAGCAAAAATCCGTGAAAAGATAAAAGAAATTCAAAGCGGGGCTGCGGCTTCGTAAACTTCGGGTTTGTTTGTAAGTATCGGCCTTTCGGTTGCAGCAATGCGTTCCGGAGGGCCTTTCTGTTTTTGAGAATACCCCTATCAAGGTATTGCAGAGCCGTACGAATAAGTCTACTTTCGTTTGAACTCATTTTATACTACACATGAAACGAATATTCCATCTCATTGCAGTGATCAGTGCATCGTTCTTATTAATGGCTTGCCCGTATGAATCGGAAGTGCCGATTGATAAACCTTCGGTAAAATTTCCGGCAACGTTATTCGGCAAATGGGAACCGAAAAGTTCCAGTGATGATGTGTTGACCATTCAACGGAAAGATGATTTTATTGTCACCATTACGAAAACAAAAAAGGATGCCAAACCGGATGACTCGGTTGATAAATATGAGGCTTTTATTTCTGAAGTGGGAAATGTGAAATTTCTGAACGTTTCTGAATTGAGCCAATACAGTTCGGGAGAAAA
>CAYMSG010000186.1:0-7265 GCA_964392955.1 uncultured Chitinophagaceae bacterium
TGCAAAGGGATAATGAACAGGATAGAGACCGGTATTTTTAATGATGTTATTCCGAAATACAATTGTTGGATGAATAAAGCTGCATTTCAAATGCATTTGTTTAACAATGGCATCATGCTGTTCAGCAGCTTTGTATACAAATCTGATTTTTTTTGCCGCATCAACAAATAAACACAAAGAACCAATTAGTGCTATATCAGTGTTTACACTTAGAAATTCAATCTGTTTTGTAAAACGATCTGCTGTGCAGGTATCACCGCAATCCAAACGAGCCGTATACAATGAATCATTTCTGCTGAGAATGAGACGAAGGCCGGTGTTCAATGCTTCTGTAATGCCTTTGTTTTCCGGCAGACGATGAATTTCAATTTGTTGGTTGGCGATCAATTCTTCCGGAAGCTGTGACAATGCTACCGGAACAGTACTCCCATCATCAACCACCAGTACCTTGTACTTCTCTTTCGGGTACTGAACAGAAAGAAGGGAGCGGATCAACCCATCTGTATTATTGTAACATGGAATTAAAAGATAAAAATCGAGCATCGCATTTAATTTCTTACCCAGCCCATCCTTCCCGATCCAGGCTTCTGTACTGAATAGCTTCGGCCAGGTGTTCCACTTTTATATCGGGGCTTTGTGCAAGATCGGCAATGGTACGACTAACTTTTAAAATACGATCGTACGCCCGGGCACTCAGGTTTAGTTTATCCATCGCCGCTTTCAGCAATGTTTGACCAGCCTGTGAAATCACACAGATTTCTTTCAACTGTTTGCTGCTCATTTGTGCATTGGCATAAATTCCTTCTACATCTTTGTATCGCTCTGCCTGTATTTCCCTGGCAGCAATTACACGGTCACGGATAACCGCACTAACTTCGCTGTTTTCAGCTCTTGATAATTCACTGAAGGGAACAGGTGTTACTTCCACATGCAGATCAATACGGTCTAACAACGGACCGGAAATTTTGTTCAGATATTTCTGCACTGCACCCGGCGGACAGGTACAATCTTTTTCCGGATGATTGTAAAAACCGCAAGGGCAGGGGTTCATGGAAGAGATCAACATAAATGATGCAGGAAAATCAATGGCAATTTTTGCACGGGAAATTGTAACCCGTCGTTCTTCCATTGGTTGACGCATCACTTCTAACACCGTTCGTTTAAATTCCGGCAACTCATCTAAAAACAATACACCATTATGTGCCAATGAAATTTCGCCGGGTTGTGGGTTGGTGCCACCGCCGACTAAAGCAACATCCGAAATTGTATGATGCGGTGAACGAAACGGACGTTTTGAAATGAGTGTTGCATTCTCCGGTAACTTGCCTGCCACACTATGAATTTTTGTAGTTTCCAACGCTTCCTGCAAACTCAATGGCGGAAGAATAGTGGGCAACCGTTTGGCCAGCATTGTTTTACCTGCACCGGGCGGCCCGATCAAAATGGCATTGTGACTTCCGGCTGCAGCAATTTCCAATGCACGTTTAATATTGCTTTGTCCTTTCACATCACTGAAATCAAATTCGAATTCGTACTGTGCATTAAAAAATTCTTCACGTGTGTTCACAACAATCGGTTGTAACGAAGTTTCATCTTTAAAAAACGCAATTACATCGTTGATATGTTCTACGCCATATACGTTGAGGTTGTTCACCATACCGGCCTCTTTTGCATTTTGTTTAGGAACAATCAATCCTTTAAAATTTTCTTTGCGTGCCTGTATGGCAATGGGTAGAGCTCCTTTAATGGATTGAATACTTCCATCCAAACTCAATTCACCCATGATCACATACTCACTCAGCCGTTCAGGATTTCCAATTTGTTCGGTTGCGCCAAGAATACCAACGGCAATGGAAAGATCAAACGCAGTTCCTGTTTTTTTGATATCAGCCGGTGCAAGATTTACAACAACCTTTGTTCTCGGAAAATAATAGCCACTCGTTTTTAATGCACTTTCAATACGTTGCTCACTTTCTTTGACAGCACTATCGGGCAAGCCAACCATGAAGAATTTTTGCCCGCCGCTTACATTCACTTCTACTGTGATGGTAATGGCGTTTACTCCGTAAACAGCGCTTCCAAAGGTTTTAACGAGCATGAACGTGGTTGATGTTTTTGAATGTGTGGGATAAAAATAATTTTTTTATGCGATAAGCAGCAACAAATACAGCATCATTTAAAACCACAATGGGTTGTTGCCCAGGAGCACCTGCCAGATAAGTGTAAGAATGGTAAGCAGGCTGTATAGGAGTTTGCGTACAAAAAACCGGATCGTTTCTTTGTTGGGCTGAAACCCCATCCGCTCCAGTGCTTCTGAATAAAAGGTGCTGCCATCGTTTTCAGATAAGCCGTGTTTTGCATTGAGCAAACACCTGCCGAAAATTGCATGTTGCAGAATTGTTGCCACAAAAACCGGAACAGCAATTTGCCAGGATATCAGAAACGGAACAAAATAGGCGCCGATCGTGATGATCAAATGAAAAATAAAAACGGCATTTGATTTTGTTTGAGGCATATACATGCAACCAGTTTAAAGCAAGAGGGAATACCTAGTCATTCAGCCACAAACATACAATTCTTCCTTTACCAACGGCCGGTGGCAATACAGTTGTTGAGTCGTTCTGTAACAACAATACTCTTCCCTGCGGTTGCATATCCCACAGGCTGCCGGTGAAAAATACATTCATGCCTTGATGAATATTTGCCTGCGAGGCACGTTTGCCCATGCTGTACTTGAGCCAGGCATCACCTTCAGTAATTTTTTTGTAGTCGCTTGTGTCAACATCAGCAGGTGCTTTCGCTCCATTATAACCATTCCAGGATGCAAGCCAAACACTGTCTTTCCCCCCAAGTGATGGAACCACTATAAAATCTGCTTTATTCGTGAGATTTGCATACGCTTGCGGATACCAGTTGTCTGCACAAATCAACACGGCCATTCTCCCGGCTTTGGTAGTAAAGATGGGTTGTTGTGCAGCGGCAGCGCCATGTGTAAAGCCTTGTTCTTCGTTGATTGGAAATTGTTTTCGGATGAGTGGAGGAATGATCTTGCCATTATTTCCAAATACAACGGATGTATTATACAACTCGCCTGTGTTTTTAATTTCCAATTCACCTGTTGTACTGATGGATGGAGCAGGTAATACTATCGAACCTGCCACAATGGTACAATTGTATTCTTTCGCCAATGTTGAAAACACCTGTTGATAGTTCTTCGCCATTTTTTCTGCTTTGAGATGAAAAATGGCATACTTCGATTTGTCTTTCGCAGGAGAATTGAAATAACCGTATAAAAAACCAAACAGGTTTGAACGAACTATCGTCGTCATTGCCTGTTCAACTGTTTCCTGTTTATAAATACTCTCTTTTTCATTGGCAGCTACCAGCCATGTGCCGATGTATTCCGGTAATACTACAATGGATTTATCGGTGAGTTTGTTTTCACGTTTTAATTGTTCAAAATAAAAGCGGAGTGATACTTCGAAATTAAAAGCAGTTGAGTAACTGGTGGCGGTGAGGTATGGTTGAATACCGATGATATTTCCTTTGCCACTGTCAACACCGGTTTCGATATATTCAAATCTTGCTTTGAAATCAGGGAGTTTGCTCCAGCCGGTTTCTTTTTCTGTTGCACGGCCGGTGTACGACCAGATGAAATAGCTGGTCAATACGACGGCAATGATGATGCTTAAACGGATGAAGAATTTTTTCATAATCTGTAATTCCTTTGAGCTTTTTGTACAATACTTTGTGTTGCTCGTGATACAAATTAATAGAACAAAGTGAACAAAGTACACGAAGAAGGACGCAATCTGTGATAGTCGGTTGAAAACTCTGATTCGGGCATTACAGCTTCTCCAGCATCTCCACCACCTTCTCCCGTTTCAGAATCAAATAACCAAAGCGATCATTACTGATGCCTTCTTTTAATTGATAACTGAATTGCAATTGCTCATCGGTAGCGGTTGTTTCAAAATAGCGGAAGCTGATATTGGAATAGGGTTTCAACTCTTCACCAATTTCATACAAATGTGTGGAGAGAATGAACAACGAATTTTTGATCTTGAGTAATCCTTTGATTACCGCTGTACTGCAATGCATGGCATCCTGGATATTGGTTCCTTTAAACAGCTCATCGATCAGCACCAGCCATTTTCGTCCGTCAGTAATTTTTACAACTGTATTCTTGATACGCTGTACTTCGTTATAAAAATAACTTTCGCCTTTTACAATGTTATCCTGCACCTGGATATTACTCAGCAAGCCATCAAACAAACTCAACTCCATGGATGCTGCAGGAACTCCCATGCCCACATGCGCCAGGTAAACGGAACAGCCCACTGATTTAATAAAAGTACTTTTGCCTGCCATGTTTGCACCGGTAAGGAATAAAAAATTTGTTTTCGGATTCAATGTAATATCATAGGCAACCGGTGTTTGCAGCAGCAGGTGATACAAACCTTTCGCCTGTATATGTGGTTCGTCACTATCTTTCATGATTGGAAGATGAAGATCAAAATGCTGCACTGCTTTTGCCATACTGTAGTAGGCATCCAGTTTATGGTAAATATCAATTAGCAGTTCTGCTCCGGTTTTATATTCATGTCGCAGAAAATTACCGAACCGCAACAGTTTTTGTGGACTCAGTTTACTTGCTGAAGGAAGTTCGATCATTTCGTTGATCAGTGGATGCTTCAATAATTTCCGTATATCAGTCAACAGCAATTGAAGAATAGGTGAGGCATTGTCGTTCCATAGTAATTTCTCCAGCTTAAACATGCCTTTCAAAAAATCAACAAAGTGCCCAACAGTATAACGCACCAACCGGTAATCGGGTCCATCAAATATTTTGTACAGAAATGCAGGAACAGGCGAGTGACTGTCTGGTATTTTATCAAACGGATAACCGTAGAATTTTTCCAGCATTAAAATGGTACCGTTTGTAATTTCTGTTGGCCATTGTGGAATTACTTTGCCGATCTGGATCAGGGTCTGCTGTGTATCAACGATCTTTTTCAGGTTGTGATGCGGATGCGTTAACAGGTATTCCAGTTTCTGTTTGCCGCCAAACGTATTACAGAAATTGATACGGTGCAGCAGCGAATATTCTTCTTCGTTATTGAAGATCGAAAGATCGTAATATGTGACTTTGTCTATTTCCAAGTTGTACTGACTGTGTAAAAATTAATCCCTGTCAAATGTTAATCGTTGCCCCATCTGTGATTCATCTATCTGTCCGTTTCCATAAACCAAATGACCATTTACAAATGTATGGGTAATGGTAGCCGGAAATGTAAATCCTTCCAGCGGGCTCCAGCCACATTTGTAAAGTAGGTTTTCTTTGGTTACGGTTGATGGATTGTTTAAATCAACCAGTACAAGGTCAGCAAAATATCCTTCACGTACATAACCACGTTCTTTTAACTGGAAACAATCAGCAACTGCATGGCTCATCTTCTCCACAATACGTTCCAATGAAATGCGGCCTTCCTTGTAATAATGAAGCATCAGGAGTAAAGGATGTTGTACCAATGGTAAACCGGCGTGTGCGTTTTCGTATGCCCCCTGTTTTTCTTCCCATGTATGCGGTGCATGATCGGTTGCAATTACATCAATCCGGTCATCAAGCAATGCTTTCCACAAGGCTTCCTTATTTTCTTTTGCTTTAATAGCCGGGTTGCATTTGATGCGATACCCAAGTGTTGCATAATCATCAGCCGTAAAATGCAGGTGATGCACACATACTTCGCTTGTAATCCGTTTTTCTTTCAACGGCATCATATTGCCAAACAGTTCCAGTTCTTTTGCTGTGCTGATGTGCAGTATATGTAAACGGGTGTTGTATTGCCGGGCAATTTGTATCGCCATCAATGAAGATTCATAACAGCCATCAACATCACGCACCAATGGATGATCAGCAGGTGAAAGTTCTCCCTTCAATGCTTTCAGGCGCTCATAATTTTCTTTGATGATGCTTTCGCTTTCGCAATGCGTGGCTATCAGCATTTCACTTTCACGAAACACTTTATCAAGCGTATTGTAATTATCAACCAGCATATTACCGGTACTGGCACCCATAAATATTTTGATGCCGCAAATACTGTTTTTAAAATCATTTGCTCTTAATGTATCATCTGCACTCGTATTACTCGTGCCCATGTAAAAAGAGTAATTCGCAAGTGAAGTATTGGCAGCAATCGTGTACTTGTCTTCCAGCAATGAAAGATTCAATGCATTGGGAATGGTATTGGGCATTTCCATAAACGAAGTAACGCCACCAGCTACAGCCGCTTTGGCCTCTGTGTAAATGTTTGCTTTGTGTGTCAGCCCCGGTTCACGAAAATGCACCTGGTCGTCGATGACACCCGGCAGCAGGTATTTTCCTTCCGCATCGATTTCAGTAACAGCCGCATCCGTTGTAATGGACGGAGCTATTTTTTCAATACGCCCGTTTTTAATCAGCAAGTCGGTGGGAGTGATGTTGCCCTCGTTGACCAATAAACAATTTTTCAGCAGATAATTTTGCATACTATCAATTAATAATTCAATCAATGCGGTTGGCAGTACATCTGTTGCAACCGGTTTTTTTAATTCGGAAGCACATTGTACGCTTGTATCATCGGTATAACTTATTTTTACCCTTAAAACACAACCGCATGCAATTTAGCAAATGCAGTCTATGGTTAGCGCTTCTTGCTATACCCTTTTTTTCAGTTGCGCAAAGTACATACATGCAGCAGCAATCAAAACACCTTCATTTTATTGACCGGCTTGAATTAAAAACCGGCCATGTAAGCGACCTGAATTTCACCTCTGCCAAACCATACGACCGGAGATATGCAGTGCAATGGCTCGGTGCCAAAGCCGATTCCATGCTGGCCCATAAGCCTTTATTTTATAACCAGGATACAGCGCTCCGCCTGAGCAAAACCGATTTGTATAACCTGCACAGTCTTTATCTCAACAACCAGGAATGGGTAAAAGGCGATCGCAGTATTTTCCAAAGTAAAAAGCCGTTTCTTAAAAATTTCTACAAAACACCCGCCAGCCTCATTGAAAAATATGGTGATGATTTCTTCATCGCCATCAACCCGATGATCAGCTATCGTCAATCGGTGGAGCTGAATAATACAGATCAGAATATTTTTATCAATCAACGTGGATTGAATGTGCGTGGTGGTATTGGCAACCGTGTTGGATTTAGTGCCATGGCTATGGATGTGCAGGAGCGTGGACCATTGTTTGTACAGAACTGGGTGGATAGT
>CAYMSG010000187.1:0-7244 GCA_964392955.1 uncultured Chitinophagaceae bacterium
AAGAAATTTATTCAACGAATTTTTTTAACGGAAGGCGTATTACTCGCATTTACAGGCTGCATCATCGGCATTGCATTGGCGATGCTGTTTGCCTACCTGCAGGTTACATTCAAACTGATTCCGTTGCAAGGTTCATTTGTAATTGATTACTACCCGGTGGATATTTTCCTTACCGATGTTTTGTTGGTGATGCTCACCGTTTTTGTGATTGCCTTACTGGCATCATGGGTGCCATCTGTAAAGGCAGCACGACAGAAAGTGTCGTTACGTGCGCAATAAGATTTATTCAAACCCACCCCAACCCCTCCCAGGAGGGGATTCCCGGCAACAGTTATTTTGTGCGGCTTCTGTTTAAATATCAACTGATCATTTCCTGGTATTCGTTTAGAATACTTTAAGCAAGCTGAGTGTATATCCCCTCCCCGGAGGGGAATGAGATTGTTACACATGATTATGTTTAAGGGGGGGGTAAAAAATGCATAAAAAAAGCAGATGATCTTCACCATCTGCTTTTCAATATCATTCAAAGGAATAATTAATAATCGCCCAAACTTGTTTCGCCTAATTGTGTCAGGGCTTTTTCCAATTGTTCATCGTTGGGAGCAATGCCATGCCACTCATGACTTCCTTCCATAAAATCGATCCCTTTACCCATTTCTGTTTTCATCAGGTTTACAATCGGTTTGCCTTTACCAACAAAAGTTTTTGCTTTTTCCAAACCGGCAACCATCTGATCCATATCATTTCCATCTTCAATGATAAGTGTTTCCCAACCAAAGGCTTCAAATTTCCCTTTCAGGTCGCCAAGGCTCAACACTTTTGCTGTAGGACCGTCAATTTGCTGACCGTTCCAATCAACAGTAGCAATCAGGTTGTCCATTTTGTTATGGGCCGCAAACATGATGGCTTCCCAATTTTGGCCTTCCTGCAATTCGCCATCGCCATGCAATGAATAAACAACTGTATTTTCTTTGTTCAGTTTTTTTGTATACGCTGCACCAATGGCAACACTTAATCCCTGGCCAAGCGATCCTGATGCAATGCGTACGCCTGGCAAATGCTCATGGGTGGTGGGGTGTCCCTGCAACCGTGTATTCAGCTTGCGGAAGGTTTTCAACTCCTCAGCAGGGAAATAACCGCTGCGGGCCAATGTAGCGTAAAATACAGGGGATATATGTCCGTTGGAAAGGAAAAACAGATCTTCACCTTTTCCGTCCATTGTAAACGATGGGTTGTGCTTCATTAACTTGAAATACAGGGCGGTAAAGTATTCGGTACAGCCCAACGAACCACCGGGGTGGCCGCTTTGGCATCCGTGCACCATGCGTACAATATCTCTCCTGATTTGTGTTGCGATTTCTTTCAGTTCTGCCATGATTTTTAGAGTTGCGGGCAAAGCTAACAGAAAAAATAGTTCATCCGGCTAAACTTTTTGCCCAAATTCGGGTCGATTACCGAACCATTTGTTGAAAAGCAGGAAAACTACGATAGGATTTAATTTTATTGTTATCTGTTTCCACTTTCGGCCGAGATAGTATAGATTTGCAACACACTTGAATTATCAACTGCATGGATCACCTGTTAATTGGGTCAGTTATTTCTTTTTTGATTACTTATTCGGCTATTCCAATCATTATTCGGGTGGCAGAGGCGAAACAACTGTTTGATGTACCCGATGATAACAGAAAACTACACAAAACACCGGTTCCCTCACTTGGCGGCATTGGAATTTTCGCAGGATTTCTTCTTGGTTTTTTGATTGCTGTTCCTGCTGGTTGGGTTGAAGTTCAATATTTTGCCGCAGCCTTCCTGGTAATCTTTTTTCTTGGTTTAAAAGACGATATCATTGTTCTTACTCCATTGAAAAAGTTTCTCGGCCAATTACTGGCAGCATTCATAATTGTATATAAGGGCAATATTCTCATAGACGGAATGTTTGGCTTTATGGGGTTTGAAAAAATGCCGTTTATAATCAGCCTTGCCTTTACATATTTAACTATCATTGTAATCACCAATTCTTTTAATCTCATTGATGGGGTAGATGGCTTAGCAGGTTCTTTAGGATTGTTCACGTCGGCATCATTTGGTGTTTATTTTGTAATGGCCGGTCAGCCATTTTATGCCATGATGGCTTTTGCGATGACAGGCAGCCTCGCAGGTTTTCTCATCTTTAATACATCGCCTGCAAAAATATTCATGGGCGATACCGGTTCGTTACTGCTTGGTATAATCAACTCCATTTTAGTGATCAAGTTCATTCAGATTGCAACTGTACCTACTGCTAAAGTGTATCTCCCGTCTGCACCAGCTATTGGGTTTGCCATTCTTTTTGTTCCATTATTTGACACGCTTCGCATTTTTGCATTTCGCATATTATCTCGACGCTCTCCCTTTAGTCCGGACAGGAATCACGTGCACCATTTGTTATTGGAGAAAGGATTCAGCCACAAAATGGTTACTTTCCTGGCTCTATCGTTCAATATCGTTATTGCGGGAGCAACTGTATTGGCACGTGATCTCAATATCACGTTTCTCTTACTCGGACTTATCAGTATTGGTTTTTCGGTGATCAGCCTGTTGATTTATTCTAACCGCAGCAGTCGTCAGAAATTGTTTGCACCCGATCAACAAATTGATGTAAACGGAAAAACAAAGGTGATTCCGCTTCCTACCAACATTGCTGCTTCCGTTGAGAAGGGCGAAATCGCAAAATAATCATTGAAACTTTTCTTTGCAGTACAGCAATCAGCAACAATTTATTAGGTTTGCAGCTCATTAATTTTTACACGTATGTCAGAAGATTTATCGTTGATAATGAGTGACGCTGAAGAGCACATGGGAAAAGCTATTCAGCACCTGGAAATTGAATTGGTGAAAATCCGTGCGGGCCGTGCCAACCCCAATATGCTCGATGGTATTGTAGTGGATTATTATGGTTCCCCTACACCTATTGGACAGGTGGGAAATATTATTGCAGCCGATGCAAGAACCATTACCATTCAGCCCTGGGAAAAAAATATGTTGCAGCCCATTGAGCGGGCCATTATCAATTCCAATATCGGGTTAACACCGCAAAACGACGGAAGTATTATCCGCTTGTTTTTACCACCGTTAACAGAAGAGCGCCGGAGAGAACTGGTGAAGCGGGTAAACGCAGAAGGTGAACATACAAAAGTGGCTGTTCGAAATATTCGCCGTGATGCGATTGAACAAATCAAGAAGCTGCAAAAAGATGGATTGAGTGAAGATGCGGCTAAAGATGCAGAAAAAGAGGTGCAGGGCCTTACAGATAAATACAGTGCACAGATCGACAAACATCTGGAGGCAAAAGATAAAGAGATCATGTCGGTATAAACGATTTGCAGATACGTAAAAGGGGTGCAGCATTGCATCCCTTTTTTATTGCCGGTTGGCCAGATAAACACCAGAGAGGATAATGAGTAACCCAACTATTTCCAGTTGACCGATTGTTTCACCGGCCACTATACCCCAGCCAATGGCTACAAACGGAATTCCATATGTTACCATGGAGGAGAACAAAGGTCCTGCCCGTTTCATGAGCATGTAAAAAAGAATCGAAGCAATAGCGGTTCCAAAAATGCCCAATACAGCCGATGCACCGATGGCTTTGATAACTGAAGTTTCTGAAAAATTATGCTGAGTGAAACCTGCGGCCAACAAAACGATACAGGCAGGAACAATCAACGCAACAAATGCAATGGAAGCAATATCGAGCGATGCTACGTGTTTTAAATACCGGTTGATGAGATTTACATTCAGCCCATAGGAAAAAGTGGCGATCACGATCAGCGATGCAAGAAAGAGATCACTGTTGGCCGTTCCTTTTTTCTGAGCCAGGAACAGCAGCAGCATTCCGCTGAAACCGACCAACACACCTGCTACTTTTTTCCAGGGTACGGCGGTTTTAAATAACAGAGCTCCGATTGTAATAACAAACAGAGGTGTTAATGCATTCAGCATACCAGCCAATGCACTGTCGATCTTTGTTTCGGCCACACAAAACAAAATAGCCGGAATAAAACTGCCGAGCAAGCCCGATACGATCAACAGCCCCAGGTCTTTTCGTTGCATGCGTTGGAAACTCTTCATGGCAAATGGCAACAGCACAATGCCTCCGCTTAACATACGCATCGCTGCCACTTCATAGGCCGACAATTCTTTTAATCCTTCTTTCATCAGAATAAACGAACTGCCCCATACAAGACAAAGAATGAAAAAAAGCAGCCAGTTAAACAGTTTTGTGTTCATACAATAGAGTTGCAAAGGTGTAGGAAAATTGCGTATTGCAGGCAGCATGTTTTATATTCGTAAAAAGGCAGCGCTATGGCAAAAGTTAAATTGAGTACAATCAGCACACGTGCACCAAAAAAAGCCAACAAGGAAAAGCTGAAAGCAGAAACGGAGAAGATGCTTGTTGAATTAGATGAACTGCAAAACCGGATGATTGCGGAAAGCAAACATTCCCTGCTGGTAATTATACAAGGCATGGATGCCAGTGGGAAGGATGGTACGCTCCGGGATGTGTTCGGATCGCTTAACCCGCTGGGTGTGTCAGTAACATCGTTCAAAGCACCTACTGCCGAAGAATTGAGCCATGATTTTTTATGGCGTATCCACAAAGTGGCTCCTGCAAAAGGTATGATCAAAATTTTCAACCGTAGCCAGTATGAAGATATTCTTGTAACACGTGTACATGGCTGGTGCGATGATGTAACGGCTGTGAAGCGGATGAAAGCCATTAATGATTTTGAAGAACTGCTGCTGCATCATAACAACACGCAGATCCTTAAATTCTATCTGCATATTTCTCCGGCCGAACAACAGGAGCGCCTGCAGGAACGTACACACGATCCCCGTAAAATGTGGAAATACAATGAACGTGATTTTGCCGAAGCAAAACTGTGGAAGAAGTATATGAAATATTATGAAGATTGTTTTCAGCACTGTAACAAAATACCCTGGCATATTATTCCAAGCGATCAAAACTGGTACAAAGAACACCTGATCACAAAAACAGTGTACAATACGTTGAAGAAATTAAATATGCAATACCCAGGGTTGAAAAAATAAGCTTTGTAAATCCGGATTAATTTATAAGATTTGTATTGCTCTCAAAAAGGTCTCTTTATTTTTCACAACTAAAATTTAAATTATGGGAATGCTAAAAGAATTTAAAGAGTTTGCAATGAAAGGCAATGTGGTTGATCTTGCAGTTGGTGTTATTATTGGCGGTGCGTTTGGGGCAATTGTGGGTGCTGTTGTAGATCACATTCTGATGCCGATTGTCGGGATCATAACAGGCGGTATCAACTTTGATTCCTTATCCGTGAAAGTAGGTGAAGCTGAATTAAAGTATGGTATGGCAATTTCTGCAGCCGTTAAATTCATCATCATTGCGTTCTTTCTTTTCCTTGTAATTAAAGCGATCAATAAAATGAAAAAAGCGGAACCGCCTGCTCCACCGGCCGCTACACCGGAAGATATTGTATTGCTTCGTGAAATAAGAGATGCATTAAAAAAATAAATGCAAAAGAAATACAAACAGCAAAGAATAAATCTTTGCTGTTTTTTTATTCGTTAACATGGCTTCATCTTTGCAGATGAAAACGTAAACAACTACTTATGATGAAACAATTTTTTTTAACGGCTTACATGTCCGTATGTGCTCTTGTGGTTTTTGCACAGGATGCAGAAGTAAAACGTTTGAAAGAAGAATCAAACAAAACCATTAAAAAAGAACCGGAGCAAAAAGAGGGGTGGACAAAGGGTGGTGTCTTCAACCTCAACCTCAGCCAGGGTGCCAGCCGCAACTGGGCTGCAGGTGCTGAGAAATTTTCTTTCTCCATTAATGCAATCATTAACAGTTTTGCTTACTACAAGAAAAAAAGAAGCGTTTGGGATAACACGCTCAATGCACAATACGGTATTGTAAATGCCACGAGCATTGGTACCCGTAAAAACGATGATCGGATTGATGTGCTATCTCGTTATGGTTACCAGTTAGGCGATACTGCAAACAGCAAATGGTACTTGTCGGCCTTGGCAAACCTGCGTACACAAATGACGCTGGGTTACAACTACAGTGTTGATCCAAAAGAAAAGAACTCCGGTTTTTTTGCACCTGCGTATGTACTTGTTTCGCCCGGTATCATGTACAAACCCAATGCAACGTTTGATGTGTTTTTGTCGCCGGTTACATCCCGTTGGGTAATTGTAAACGAAGCCAACAAAGACATCCGTCGCCTCTTTAATTTTTCCGACACCACCCAAATGGCCATCAACGAAATTGGTGCGTTTTTAACCGCCAATCTTAAAAAAGACCTGGCAAAAAATATCAGTCTGGCCAGCCGCCTCGATCTGTTCAGCAACTACAAAAACAATCCACAGAATATCGATGTGTTCTGGACCAACGTATTGGGTTTCAAGGTGAACAAATACATCGGCATCAGTTATAATTTCGATTTGATTTACGACCACGATACAAAAAATGTGGAAACGGGCGGACTCATGGGCACACAGCTCAAATCCCTGATGGGCATTGGCTTTACCGCTAACTTTTAGTATGGTTTAGTTCCCTACATTTGCAAGTCCCGGCACCGTTTGGCCGGGACTTGTTCGTTAAAAACAGAAATACTTTGCAAACAGAATCATACCAGATAAAGCTCCCGCAATTTGAAGGTCCGTTCGACCTGTTATTGTTCTTTATTGAGCGTGATGAACTGGATATTTACAATATCCCCATCACCCGTATCATTAAAGATTTCATGGATTTTATCCATCAAACCGAAAAACTGAACATTGAATTGTCGAGTGAGTTCATTTTGTTTATTTCAACCCTCATGCGCATCAAAGCAAAAATGTTGCTGCCACGAAAGGAAGTGGATGACCAGGGGAATGAAATTGATCCACGCCAGGAACTGGTTGATAAAATTCTTGAGTACAAGCGTTTCAAAGAAGCAAGTGTGCAGATGGCTGAGATGGAAGCCATGCGTATGCTCATGGTGAAGCGGGGTAATATTGCCAGCGAACTGGCTGGTATTGGTGAAGAGGCGGGTGAAGGCACAGAGATACAAACCATTACCATGTTCAAGCTCATGAAGACCTTTGAACGGGTAATGAAGAAACACCACGATCGCTTCAACAAACCGGTGCACACGGTTGTCCAGTACAACTATACCATGGAAGGCAGCCGGGAATACATGCTGGACCTGGTGAAGAAGGAG
>CAYMSG010000188.1:0-7240 GCA_964392955.1 uncultured Chitinophagaceae bacterium
CAGAAACAAGATTTGCCGATGCACTGATCATTGGCAGCGAAGTGTTTTATGAAAACATCGGAGGCAAATTGAACGAATACCTGCATGATATCCTGCATCGCTCCGAATGCCCGGTAGTAGTAGTGCCGGAGAAATATCATTTTCCGAAAACAACTATTCTTTGCTATGACGGTTCAGAATCATCCGTGTATGCCATTAAACAGTTTGCCTACCTGTTTCCTGAATTAACAAAGAACCCCACACTGCTGGTGTATGTGCAGGAAGATGGAAAAAATGAATTCCCGCAACAGGTAAACATTGAAGAACTGGTAGCCCGGCATTTCAGCGATCTTACCTTGATGAAGCTGAACATGAGCCCGGAAAAATATTTCAGCACCTGGATGAATAACCGTGAAAGCGCTTTGTTGGTATCCGGTTCATTTGGACGCTCTGCAATTTCACAACTGATCCGCAAAAGCCTGATCAAGGATGTGATTGCAGAACATAAGCTACCCGTATTTATTGCACACAGATAACAGATAGATAGCAATTTGGTTGGTGATTGTTTCGGGGCCGATATCCATCGGCCCCTCTCTTTTTTATGAACCGCTATGACCACGATCATTGGTCGCTGCAATCAGCATCATACGGTACAACATCGCCAATAAGTAGGTTTACAGCAGTATGGCAATCAACAAAAAAACAATCGCAAAATTCCTGCTCATCTGCTTGCTATGCGTGGGATTTGCTGTTGCAATTGCATTGCTCATAGAATTTCTTCAATCATAAAACAACATCACATGAAAAAGAACATGGGTAATACCGACAGAATCATTCGCCTTTGCATCGCTGGTATTCTGGCGTTGCTGTGGTTTCAGAATGTTGTTACCGGTACCTGGGGCATCGTAGCGCTGGTTGTTGCCGCTGTATTTGTACTTACAAGCCTGGTAAGTTTTTGCCCTTTGTATAGTATTTTCGGAATGAATACCTGTAAAAAAACAACCTGATCATTTTTAAAGTGCATCAAGTAACTTGCTGCTGCATGTGTACACATGCAGTTGTAAATTTATGGATTCAATTACACACATTGCATTAGGCGCCTGCATTGGCGAAGCCTTTTTTGAAAAAGGCTTTGGCAAAAAAGCAATGCTGTGGGGAGCATTGGCGCAAAGTATTCCGGATATTGATTTCGTTGCATCGTTCTGGATGGGCACAGCCGATGATCTGCTGGCACATCGTGGTTTTACACATTCACTTTTATTTGCTGTGTTGATTGTACCCATTATGGCAATGGCTGCTGAAAAAATCCACCGGCCCCACAATATCAGTTTTAAAAAATGGACGATCTTTTTTGCAGTGGAAGTATTGATGCATCTGTTCCTCGATGGTTTCAACAATTATGGCATTGGCTGGCTGGTTCCCTTCAGCAACATGCGTTTTTCATTCAACACATTGTATGTGGCCGATCTGTTGTTTTCCATTTGGCCGGGTATTGCATTTGTGGTGTTACTAATCCTTCATCGGTTTCACCGTCTTCGCCCATTAATATGGAAGCTGGGTATTGTTCTTCCGTTCCTTTACCTGGCCTATTGCACTTACAATAAACTGACCATTGATAAAGAAGTAAAACAAATTTTTGCAAAGCAAAACATACCACATGAACGCTATTTCACCACCCCTACTCCACTCAACAACTGGTTGTGGTATGTTGTAGCAGGTAACGACAGCGGATATTATGTTGGGTTCCGTTCTGTGTTTGATAAAAATCCGGGAATGGATTTTGCATTTTTTCCACGCAACGATTCGTTACTGAAGCCGGTTGATGATCACGAAGACCTGCAAAAACTCAAACGCTTTTCACAAGGCTTTTATACGGTTGAACAATGGAACGATACGCTGATCTTTAATGACCTTCGCTTTGGACAAATACTGGGTTGGCAAAACCCCCGACAAAAATTTGTGTTTCATTATTACCTGCAACATCCTGAAGAAAATGAACTTGTGGTACAACGTGGCCGCCTGATGGGCTGGAACAAACAGGAAGTGCTCAATTTGCTGAACCGGATAAAGGGGAAATGAGTGATGAGTTGGCAGTTTTTAGTTTTTAGTTTTTAGTTTTTAGTTATAAGAACTGAACTGTGGTGCTGTGATGGTCTGTTGTCCATCGTCCGTGGTCTTGCAACAGTTGTAAATTGTTAGTTGTAAGAACCGAACCTTTGTACAGTGATGGTCTGTCGTCTGTGGTCTCTGCATTCGCTCACAGCTCGTAGCTAACAGCTCGCAGCTTCCTTTAGCTTCTCTGCCGGAAATAAAATGTGAAAATGAAGAACAAAAGCCGGATGATCTCATAGCAAATGCGTTGCCAGATCCGTTTGATGAGCGTATTGTGTTTTTCAAATTCTTTTTCAGTGATCAAAATACAATCCTGCTCCATGATTTCTGCCAACGTTTTCTCTACCTTTTCAGCAAAGGATTTATTCTGCACATCGAGGTTTAGCTCCATACATGCGTAGGCACTGAGGTTATTTACATTGTACGAACCTACAGTTACAAACTTACCGTCGTAGGTACTGAGTTTTCCATGCAATACATTGGGCTGGTATTCGTACAATGCAATATTTAATTTCAACATACGGCGGTAGAGATAACGTTCGGCATGTTTGGCCAAAGCAATATCGCTGGTACCCGCTGCAATCACTTTTATTTTTACACCACGCTTTGCGGCAAGTGCCATATTTCGTCGGAATGCACGACCCGGCAAAAAATAACTTGACATGATGGTGATATGCGATTCTGCTTTGCGGAACATTTCCAGGTAACTCCGGCTGATCTGGTTTTTCCGCCTCACCCAATCGTTTCTTCGTACACGTACCAAACACTCTTCGCCATGCGAATAAATGGATGCTTCTGTTTTCAGCAATTGATGTTTCTTTTTGCCCCAGCCCGATTTGTTCCATACATCCACACAAAGATTGTACAGTTCGGCACTTACTTCACCTTTGCTGTACAAGGCCCAATCGAGCCAGGCTTTTTGCCCCGGGAGATCATTGTAGCGGTTGGAAATGTTTACACCACCAATTAAACTGTGCAACGCATCGGTCACTAAAATTTTATGATGCATCCTTCGCCCAAAATAAAAATACCGGCTTCTGAAAACCGGTTCAAACCAACGGAACTGAACAGCATTTCTTTTTAACTCTGCAATAAACTCATCGGGTAAATGTTGCGATGCGTAACCATCCAGTAACAGGTACACCTGTACGCCACGCTTCGCTGCTTTCATCAATGCATCGGCTACTGCTTTGCCGGTTTCATCATCTTCAAAAATATAGATCTGTAAATGGATGCTGAATTGTGCTTCATTCACCATACGGAACAGCACTTCAAAATAATCATGCCCGCCCCGAACCAGTTGCACCTGGTTATGGCTGCTGTATGCTGATGAAATAAAAAGTTCTTTGCCCGCCGACATGCAGACCAAGTTAGCATTTATCTTTTTTCGAACCGTCCTGTTTTTTCTTTGATCACGATCCGGTACATCACACGCTTTAGTCGATTACTGTCGTCGAGTTGTGTTTCCACTTCGTGCTGTTCACCATCAATGGTGGCGCTGGTCATCATCGGAAACACACGGTTCTTTAAAATAGCACAGGCATTTTCTGCATCCCTCTCTTTCAATTCTTCAAAAGTACCACGTACGATCACACTTTGCCAATTGGCCATGTTGGTCATGGCATCTACTTCAAAACAAACATTGGGATTGTTACGCAGCAGGTTCAACTTCATCCCTTCATTTGTTTGTCCGTAAATATAGTTGCCATCAAACGCATACGTAACCGGAACAAGATAGGGTTGCGTTGAATCGGTACAGGCCAGCCGGCCCACAACCTGGCTGCCGAGCAGGTTGTTCATTTGTTGTTCGTTGAGTTGTCCGAGCATAGCAAATCGTTAAGAAAATGAAATGATTCCTTAAAGTTACCGATGCATAAAAGCAGGCTTGCTGATGAACATCAACTGTATTGTTGACTGTTCTCATAGCAATGGCTGTTATAAAAAAGTAGCTTTGGTTACATGAGCAACTTCGAGTCACATATATACGGAAGTAAACCGGTGGTTGTTGATTTTTTTGCAGAATGGTGTGGACCATGCAAATTAATGACGCCGGTGCTGCAGCAGGTAAAACAAGCTGCGGGCGACCGTGTGACGGTTCTGAAGATGGATATCGACAAGAATCCGGGTTTTACTCATCGCTACAGTGTGCAGGCAGTTCCTACGCTTATCATCTTTAAAGATGGCCAGGTGATCTGGCGGAAAAGTGGTGTGGTTCCTGCCCATGAAATCATGCAGCACCTGAATACGGTGATGAGCTGAATTGCTTTCGAACCAGGTTGTTATTGCCGGGCTTTTGCCCGGCTTTTTTGCAATGAATATGTATTATCTTGACCTTCTATGGAAGGATCGTTCGATATCTGGAAAATTCTGGCGGGAGTTGCAGTTTTTCTTTTGGGAATGAATTTACTCGAAGAAGCATTGCAGCAACTGGCAGGCCGTCCGTTCAAATTATTTCTGCGAAAACATACGCAACATAAATTAAAAGCAATTGGTGCAGGCGCTGTTGTTACGGCGCTGTTACAAAGCAGCAGCATTGTAAACCTGATGTTACTGGCATTTGTTGGCAGCGGCATTATTCAAATGCAAAACGGATTGGCCATGATGTTGGGCAGCAACATTGGTACCACATTTACCAGCTGGATTGTTGCAACTGTTGGTTTTGAATTCAATATCGAAAGTTTTGCATTGCCTGCAACAGGTGTGGCCGGTATCACTATGGTACTGTTTAACAAACACAGTAAATGGTACCAGGTAAGTAAATTCTTTTTTGGCTTTAGTTTTTTGTTTGTTGGACTGAACTTTATGAAAACGGCTGTTGAATCAATGGTACAACAAACCGATCTCAGTCGATTCAATGAGTACCCTGTATTATTGTTTTTACTGATCGGCATTTTAATCACGGCACTTATACAGGCAAGTTCTGCAACCATTGCATTGGTATTGGCAGCATTGTATGCCAACGCTATTGAACTGGAACCTGCCATGGCAATTGTACTGGGTGCCGAAGTGGGTACCACCATTAAACTTCTGCTGGCATCGGCCAAAGGAATCCCTGCAAAAAAGCAGGTAGCACTTGGAAATTTTTTAATGAATCTTATCATTTCGTTGTTGCTGGTATTTCTGCTTCATCCGTTTGCACTGTTCATCAACAATACACTTGGTGTTACCAATCATGTAATGGCATTGGTGGTATTTCAAACGCTTGTAAATATTATCAGCATCGTACTCTTTTACCCGTTTCTCAACCCGTTTGGTAAATTTTTAGCAGGCCGGTACACAAAAAACAGTGATGAAACCATGTTCATCCACAAAATCAAACCTGCGGAAACCGAATTGGCTTTGCAGGCCATGCAAAAAGAAACGGCACATTTTCTGCAACTCATTCTTGCTTACGCAAAACATATTTTTGAGCTGAAGCCGGAACAGAAAAACGGTAATGAATTCTACAAAAAAACGCCCGAAGAAAAATACGAATTCATCAAACATCTGCATGGTGATATACTTGCGTTTTATGTAAAGATGCAATCCAATCAAATGCAACCCGAAGAATCAGCACGGTTTCAATTGTACATGTCATCCGTACGCAATGGCATGTATGCTGCCAAAAGTTTAAAAGATGCATGGATGGATGCATTGCTGCTAAAAAACTCATCGAACGATAAAAAATTTGCTTACTACGAAGAAACCCGCCGCCGTACAGCGCATTTCATAGCAATCATCAGTGAACTATTATCCACCACCGACAAAGAAGCCATTGCTGAACCGCTGATTGCCCTCCATCGTACCATTGTAAAAGGTTATACGGAAGAGCTGAGCCATTTGTACAAACAAGGCACTATTGAACAACTGAGTGAAACAGAAATTTCCACCATCATCAACTACAACCGTGAATTATACACCGCATTTAAATCGCTGATACTGGCAGCAAAAGACCTGTTGCTTACAGAAGCAGAAGCAGCTTCGTTCGATGAATTGCCCGGCTTTATCCGGTAATAATGAGCAGCATCAAAGCACCGGCTGACACTCATCATCGTTCATCAACAGGCAACGGAATACATTTGAACTCCCGTTAAAGATTGTTGCCATGCTGGGAAAATTAACCACATCGGAAATAGATGAGCTGCTGTACAGTGCTAATCTTGGTCGCATAGGTTGCAGCTTCAATGGTAAAACCTATGTTGTACCTGTTAACTATATCTACGACGGACGATCCATTATTGCCCATTCGGTAGAAGGAATGAAGATCAACATCATGCGCAGGAACAACGATGTTTGTTTTGAAGTGGATGAAGTAATCAATAATAAAAACTGGAAGAGTGTAATTGCATGGGGTACCTACCAGGAAATTACCGGTGAACGGGAACGCTACGATGCCATGAAATTATTTGTAGAGCGTATGCTGAAACTGAAAATCAGCACCACTGCCCATCCTCCCGAATTACAGGCCGAACGTTTACGCATCAGCAACCACAGCATTAAACCGGTGATCTACCGCATTCTTCTTTCTGAAAAAACGGGCCGCTTCGAAAAAGAGTAATCGATTCTCATTGTAAAACATGATGAACATCATTGGAATGGCTTGTGGCAAATCCTATCTTAGAAACCGTAGACAACGTATTTTTCACTTCAAACTTTTTTATATGAACACGATTGGAAAAATTGCGATTGCGGCCGCAGCAGGTGTTGTGGCTGGTGGCGTGCTGGGCATTTTGTTTGCACCAGATAAAGGTGTGAACACCCGTAAAAAAATTACAGACAGTGGTAAAAAACTTACCGACACGGTAAAAGAAAAAATGAACGGCCTTAAAGTGAACATCCGCAGCAAAGCCGATGTGGTACGTGAAGAGATGGAAGAAATGGCATAAGGTTAAAAACGGGCAATATGGAAGAAACATTTGTCAAAGCAGAAGAGCTGGCAGAACATGTAAAGGAGTATATCAACAACCGCATGGATGCGGTGAAGTTGAATACGGCTGAAAAAAGTTCAAAACTCGCAGCAACTGTGATTGCGTCGGTTGTTGTGGCAATGTTCTTTATCACTTTTTTGTTTTTTGCCAGTACTGCTTTGGCATTTGTTTTTTCCCGTCTTACCGGAGCCTTGTCGTGGGGATTTTTAATAGTAGGCGGTATATACCTGTTACTGGGTGCA
>CAYMSG010000189.1:0-7236 GCA_964392955.1 uncultured Chitinophagaceae bacterium
ATTTTAAAAATGAATCCTTTGAAAAAAATATACCCGTAACAATGGCTTTGTTAGGTGTGTGGTATGGAAATTTCTTTGAAGCACATTCGGAAGCCATTCTTCCGTACGATCAATACCTGCATCGCTTTGCTGCTTATTTCCAACAAGGCAACATGGAGAGCAATGGCAAGTATGTTGATCGCAGTGGCAATAAAGTAAATTACAGCACTGGTCCTATTATTTGGGGTGAGCCGGGAACCAATGGTCAGCATTCATTTTATCAATTGATTCACCAGGGCACACATTTAATTCCGGCTGATTTTATTGCACCTGCTATCAGTCATAATCCGCTGAGCGATCATCATCCCAAACTCATGAGTAATTTCTTTGCCCAAACAGAAGCCCTCATGAATGGCAAATCAAAAGAAGAAGTAATTGCTGAGGGCGTAAAAGAAGAATTAATTCCTTACAAAGTATTTGAAGGCAATCGTCCCACCAACTCGATCCTCTTAAAGAAGATCACACCATTTGCATTGGGCGAACTGGTTGCGTTGTACGAACACAAGATATTTGTACAAGGCGTTATCTGGAATATTTACAGCTTCGATCAGTGGGGCGTCGAACTGGGCAAGCAATTGGCCAATAAAATTTTACCGGAGTTGATTACGGATGATGCAGTGTCATCACATGACGCATCTACCAATGCCCTCATCAATCTTTATAAAAACTTCCGCAAATAAAAAAGTCCCCCGCAAAACGGGGGACTTTTCTTTTATGCTTTTTTACGATAACTATTAATAGAGATAATCCAAAGCAACTTTATCATTTGAGTTAAATGGACGGTTTGTAGTTGCACTTAAGCAGGCCAGCATCCATGAAGCTGCATCCGGACCAGTGGGAGTTCCCGGAATATGTACAGCTCCTACTCCGGTTGTTACCTGTCCTTCATTGCCACCCGATCCACAGCTATATGCACGGTTCATATAGTCAGTATGACGGAAGCCGATACAATGTCCAATTTCATGAGCCAGCACCGTCGTCATAAAACCATCACTGTAATTGCTGTATTTTTTTGCATAATTAACCGTGGGATATGGATTTCCATTGCTGGGGAAACCTGCTGAAGCGATATACTGACCTGTATTTACAATACGGATATTAATATTACCTCCGCTGCTGACACGTGAGAATCTCAAAGTCAGGTTTTCAGCATTGTAACGGGCAATGGCATTGTTCACGGCATTAGAAAACGCTGTAGAAACATTACCACTTACACTTACCGTAATTGTGCGGCTGCCACCACTTACACTTACAAGGTTGAACGTTCGGTACTGCTCTTCCTGCGCAATCATCAAACGGGGCGATATTGGTTTATACCCGAGGTATTCATCGTCAAGGAAAATATCTCCTTCAACAACATAGCCTCCATCTGCTGCTGCAACATTGCTGGTTGAGAATCCAAACGAAGCTATTTTGTTCAATACTTCCTGCGATACTTCAGCCTGCACATCTTCTTTTACTGATTTGGAACAAGCCACTATAAATAACGATGCAAATGCAGCAACACCGATAATTGAAAATAGTTTTCTCATGTTTGAAATGTTTAGGTTTAGAATGACAAGTAAGGTATATAAAAAAAAAACGAAATTTCAAGTACTCTTTATTGTTCGTAGAATTACGTATCAGGTCTGTAAAAACGATGCGGCATCATGCAATTGCATGATGCCGCATCAATCAAGAAACGATTACTTAATAAACATAGTTCAATGCTGTTTGATCAGCACTTGTAAACGGACGGTTGAAGGAAGACGATGTACTTCCGCAGGCAAGCATCCAGGAGCCCGCACTTGGTCCGGTTGGGGTGCCGGGAATGTAAACAGCGCCTACACCCGCTGAACCTTCGTTAACAGCAGTTCCACCGCAACTGTATGAACGGTTCATATAGTCAGTATGACGGAAACCGATGCAATGCCCGATTTCATGCGCAATGGTCGTAGCCAAAGCGTTTACAGCAATGCTTGGTGTGTACCAATAGGTGTTCATGCGAATTTGATTGTAAGGATTACCCGTGCTGGTAGGAAAACCTGCTGAACCCAATGTATTGCTTACCTGGTAATAAGTAACAATGTTAATGTTGGCTGTTGTTGATCCGGTAACACGTTGAAAGCGGATCCGAAGATTTAACGCATTGTAACGGCGGATTGCCTCATCAGTTGCCGATACAAAATTCGACTGCGTGGTGTTCAGCTTCACCGTAATGGTACGGGGTAACCTTGTTACCAGATAAGTGGTGCGGTAATGCTCTTCGTTTGCATAGATCAACTCGTTTGAAGTAGGTGTTTGCTTCAGGTTTTCCTGTGTGAGAAGAATGTCACCTTCTACCAGGTAACCTCCATCTGTTTGAACAACACCTTCAGTTGAAAAACCTTGAGCAGCGATCTGGTTCAGTACTTCCTGCGGTACTTCCGAAGCAAGTGATTCTTTAGCAGCTTTCTTACAGGCAACAATGAAAAATGTTGAAAAAGCAAGTGCTGTGAAAACAAAAACAATTTTTCTCATGTTTAAATTGTGTTTAGGTTGAAAAATGATTGACCCTTTAAATTATATATTTTTATCACCTGTATAAACGGGATCATTGCAGCAGTGTTGCAAACAATAAATCAGGTTCAACAAAAAGTAAAAACACTAAGAAAGTTTACAATTTTATAGATCAAACTGTGCATTTGATTTTTTTTAAGGAGATTTATAAACCATGAGATTTTATTCAACTGTTTTTTTTGTTTGCAGTATCGTGAAGCGGAAAACCATCCTCTGTTCAATATTTTTTTTAACGGTATTGGTTGCCAACTCGCAAATTGCTGATAAAAAAATTGTGGATAAGTTGTCGCCTTTGTTCAAGGAGCAAATGCAGTTATCGCAACCTGCGGGCAAAGGTTTGTACACACTTGCAGTAACCGATCTTAAACAATTTGAAAAGCTGCTGCAAAAAAACAAAAGCATTCAACTGATTTCTGTGTACGAACCTGCCAACATGGTTGTTGTTGCATGCAGTTGGAATGAACTGAAAAAAATAGCAGCTGAGGCAACAATACTTGCTGTTGATACAAAGAAAAAAGCAACTGAAGAATTGCTGTTTGGCTTTGTTGATTATGCTGCCAATCGTATTTCAACTATTCAAAACCGTTTTCCGCTGTTCAATGGCAATGGCGTTCATCTTTCCGTAAAAGAACAAAAATTTGATACCACTGATATTGATTTCAAAGGGCGCACTCTCCCCTCCTCGTTTGCAGCATCAACTGTTTCAAGTCATGCATCTGTTATGGGCACCATGATCGCAGGCGGAGGGAATACCTGGTACAATACAAAAGGTGCAGCCTGGAGCAGCCAGTTAAGTTCGGCCAGTTTTGAAAATCTCTTACCAGAGCCGAATTCATACTACGCAGCATCACCCATTGTTGTACAGAATCATTCGTATGGTACAGTTGTGGAAAGTTACTATGGTGCTGAGGCAGCTGCGTATGATGCATCAGTGATCAACAATCCTTCATTGATTCATATTTTTTCGGCAGGCAACTCGGGAACACAAACTCCCAGCACGGGAACTTATGCTACTGTTGCCGGTTATTCAAATCTTACCGGCAATTTCAAACACGCAAAAAATATCATAACCGTTGGTCATACTGATTCATTTGGAGTGGTGCTGCCGCCCAGTTCAAAAGGTCCTGCATTTGATGGAAGAGTAAAACCGGAACTGGTTGCGTATGGTGAAGATGGAAGTTCAGGTGCTGCCGCTTTGGTATCAGGTATTGCAGCAGTATTGCATCATACTTTCAAAGAAAAAAATAATGGAACTACTGCACCAGCTTCGCTCATCAAAGCTGTTTTGTTAAACAGTGCCGATGATGTGGAATCGCCCGGTATTGATTTTAAATCGGGCTATGGAAATGCAAATGCGTTCAATGCTGTGAATACAATTGTGCAAGGAAATTATTTTACAGGCTCAGTTTCTGCATCAGCACAACAACAATTCAACCTGACAATTCCTGCGTTCAGTAAACAACTGAAAGTAACATTGGTGTGGAGCGATCCGCAGTCAACTCCCAACACAACAAAAGCATTGCTGAATGATCTGGATCTGGAACTGACACACATAGCTTCATCCACTACATGGCAACCCTGGGTGCTGAACAGTACTGCATCTATCGCCGCTATTCAACAATTGCCTGTTCGAAAAAGAGACAGCCTGAATGTGGTGGAACAAATTACAATCGATAATCCTGCAGCAGGTGCTTATACAATCATGGTGAAAGGATTTTCAATTCCTTCCGGCGCTCAACCATTTTCAATCGCTTATCAATTCGATACAGCCGATACATTCCGCTGGGATTTCCCGACGGCATCTGATCATTTATTTCCAGGTCAAACCAACGTGCTTCGTTTTACATCCGGTTATAACTCTGCAACCGGACAATTAGAAATAAGTACAGATGCAGGCAGTAACTGGCAAGCAGTTGACAACAATGTTGATCTTTCAAAAAGTTATTATAAACTTTTTACGCCGGATGCCATCAGCAAAGCACTGTTACGTATGCGGATCAATGGGAATGAATATCCTTCCGATACGTTTACAATTTCTAAACGTATTGAAACATCTGTTGGCTTTGCCTGTGTTGATTCGTTTCTATTGCAATGGAATAAAGTGCCGGAAGCAAGTTCCTATCGTATCCGGCAATTAGGAACCCGATACATGGAGCCTTTGCTGCTAACGACTGATACGTTTGTTGTGCTTTCTGCCACAGCCAATCCCGCCAAACATTATTCAGTTACAGCATTGCTTCAAAATAAAGAGACCGTAAGCAGTTATACTTTTAATTATGAAACTGCCGGCACGGGTTGTTATGTAAAAGCATTTCTTGCCGATCTTACCCTCAATAATAATGGTGCATTGCTACTGGAACTGGGCAGCAATTTCCGCATCAAACGCATCACATTTGAAAAATTACTCGCAAGTGGATTTACAACAATAGAAGAATTTCCATCAATTAACTCCCTGCAATTTGCTGCAACCGATAACAATCTTCATGAAGGAAGTAACAGCTACAGAGCTGTACTCGAATTGAATGATGGAAGAAAAATCTATTCAGAAACTGCAACGCTGTACTTTACCGGGAACAAAGCAGCCGTTGTATACCCAAACCCTGTACCGAGAAATGGATCGTTGACCGTTCTCACTGAACAAGACGAAGATGTAATTTTCCAACTGATCGATACCTACGGAAGAGTGGTATTACAAAAGCAACTGAATGATTATCCGCAACAAGTTTCATTAGGCAACTTAGCCAGCGGCATGTATTATTACCGGCTGCTGAAGAAAAACAAAAAAGTACAAACGGGTATTGTAGTACTGCTCTAATTATTTCGGAAAATCCGTTGGCGGATTTAATCTTCTTGGTGTAGTTGTAATTGCCTGCATAAAGGCAATCAATGCCTGTATCTCTCTTTCTGTAAGATCAAGTTTTTTCAGCATGGGTGATGTTACCGGTAACAATGAATCCCTTGCTGTACCTAGATATTTTTTTTGTATAGGTGCAGGATTCCCAAGATTATAAAACAGCACCACATCTTTTAACGTAGGAAAGTTACCATGATGAAACCAGGGGCCTGTATTTACAACTTCACGCAGGGAAGGTGTTTTAAATTTACCCACATCTTCTTTTTGCTTTGTTACATTGTACAATCCTAAATCTTCATTTTCACTTCCCCAAAGTGTCTGCCCATCGTTATGAAATTTATTATCGCTGAAGAGCGGTGTGTTGTGGCAATTGATACAGCCTGCTTTTGTGCGGTACACATGCAAACCCAACACCTCATCATCAGTCATAGCCTCCTGTTTGCCTTTAATAAACAAATCGAAACGGCTTGGCGGACTTACAATGGTGCGTTCAAATGTGGCAATGGCTTTGAATATTTTATCCATGTTGATTTCTTCATTGCCAAATGCTTTTTTAAACAAGGGCTTGTAGCCATTAAAACTCTTCACACGGTTTTCCATATCACCCAGCTTTTCATTCATTTCCAAATGATCCTGTACAGGAAAACGTGCCTGATCTTCTAACGATACAGCACGGCCATCCCAAAACAATTTATCGTAGAAAGCTGTGTTTAAAATCGTCATGGCGTTGCGTCCGCCTAGTTTACGATCGTGACCAAAAGCCAATCGCTTGCCATCGCCCCACCCCAATTGTGGATCGTGACAGCTTGCACAGGCTATTTGTCCGCTTACAGAAAGGCGTGGATCAAAAAACAACATTTTACCGAGATCACGTTTGGCTGCATTGAACGGGTTATCTGCAGGATGCTTCACCGAGTCGAGGACACCAATATCACGGAAGCCTTCTTTTGCAAGATCATGTAAAACGGCAGGCGGCCATTTACTGTAATCTCCACTTCCGTAAAGCTTACGCAGCTTTTTAATGTTAGGTTTCTTTGCAGTTGAATCAAATGAAGCAACGGCAACTGCTATACCAAGTACTACCACTGAAACAACGATACTGTATTTTTTTTTCATTTTTACTGCTGCTAAATATTCTGAAAACAGGATGAATGACTATTCCTTCTCTGGTTAAGGTGCAAACCTGTATTTACGTTTACGATCTTTCGGCCCGCCAATTTCAGTTTCATCAAATAGCACTTCCACTTCAAAGCGCTGGGTAAGCTCACTATAGGTGCCACCGCCACTGATAGCAACTTCAAAAGAACTTTTATCCCGGCGGTACATTTTAATTTTTTGTTCCAGCACTTTTACAGTGCCATCTTTTGCACCCGGTGAAGACGGAATAAATTGAAAACATTTTGCAATGGTTACATTGTAATAACCGGAATCAGAAGTCAAATCCTGCCAGCGATCATAAATAGTATTCATGTACAGTGCATTGGTGCCTTTTCCAGCAACGTATGGGTTGGCAAATCCTAATTTGTCGGGTTCCGCATCACTGGTTATAGAAAATCCCTGGAACGACCGCCATGTATTGATAGAATCGATAAATATTTCTGCAGCAGGCCGGTAAAAAGGCTCCTGTTTTGCCCAGATGCGTGCAAGCGCTGCACTTGCATAGGTAGGCTCTGCATTAAATTTTTTGCAGGCGGTGATTGTAATAACAATCAATGCAATAAAAAATAGTTGTTTCATAATCGTTCATTTAAATCTGTACGATAAAGACTTCCATCAACACGTTAAAACACAGGAAAGGGTATAAT